>JAPPIB010000050.1:57559-281493 GCA_028820695.1 Acidiferrobacterales bacterium
TCTCTTAACTCAAGACTGCTCAATGCCAATGCCATAACCTTATCGCTCCCACTCTTCTGAATCTAAAGATCTCGCAACCGCCCCATTGTCATCCTGGACAAGTCATCCGGCCAGTGCGGCACTGTTGAAATTGATGAATCGAGCCGCTTAGTCTGGGTCGTCCAGCGTGCTTTTGATCCTTTCCAGTTGGTCTTGGTCCAGGTCCGTAATCTCGCCAACGGTGCTACTGTCAAATCCCCTGCGAAGCAGTCGCTCCGCAATCGTGGTCCTGCTTTTGTCAATACCTTTCTGCAGAGCTTTCTGTTCTCTTAACTCAAGACTGCTCAATGCCAATGCCATAACCTTATCGCTCCCACTCTCCTGAATCTCAAGATCTTGCAACCACCCCATTGTAACCTCCTTATGATAGCGCTGCAAATAGTCATACGTCGGCCACCAGATTCGGGCAATGTCCCTCCCTTCCAACCGTCCGATCATCTCGACCATATTCGTCCCCACCGTCCGGTCCATCGCACCCGATACCGTACCCATCGCATACCAGCCCACCGCAGTCGACAGCCCCGGGGCTAATAACCGACTTTGTACCTGCGGATCTCGCAGGTTTACCACCAACGCATCGAAGTCCATCACATAACGGTCGTATTCGCGCCAAAACTCCCGATCCATCTGCTTGAGCCAATGGCGAAACTGAAACACACCGCCAAAACCAGGCACACTGCCATTGGTTACCACCACGTTGATGACCGGCGTGTTGTCGCCTTGATACAGACCGCCCTGGTACCGTACCAGTTGCTCGCCAAGCGAGTTTCGATCAATCCTGCTCTTGTGCTCAAACAAGAATCTGGCAATGATCTCGCGTTCTGATCCGCCCCGGTCACTGAGCGGTACGGTCATGACCGCATCGGCATGTCCCAGCGAACCATCGGCCAATCCCATCGCAGTAGGCACAAGTTCCGACCGGTCCGCATCAATAATCCGGAACTTCTCGTCATTGAGCGCAAGCCTCAATGCGTCACGCCGGAAACTGCGACTCTCACACAGTTTCACAAACAGCCAGTTGTGGGTGAATTTGACCTTGTTCCCTTTTTGCTTGTCTACGATGATTTGCTCCTCCAAAGGTGATTCTCGTATCCTGCCAACCAATGCTTTCCAGACAACAGACTGCTGGCCCGACCCAGGCGAAACCGTCTGGCATGAATCGGACTAAGACAATTCATCGTGGGAATGTCCCCTGAATCGTAAATCCGTACTGTGGCAGGACGCGCAACGCACCCAATACCATCAAAACTGGAAAGGATATATGTCTAGATGAGGTGCAACCCTGCAATCGGATTGCGCAATTTCGCGGACGGCAACTGTTGCGCCGTCGGCCTTAGACGAGAAGATACGCTGGCCGCCGGCAAACTGCCGCTCGTGTTCAAGTATATCAAATACCCAAAGACATTCTTTGCCCGCGTTCAACGCATGTGTACGCTGGCTCGAAATTGGGACAAGTCAATCTTCGACCTTGATGCGTCCATCCGTGACAGGGGCAACCGTGCCAGTTGCGATGATATAGTCGATCAGCACTTCGGTCAGCAAGGGACCGGACACGGCATCAAGCACCACCTGACTATCGGCAAACACGTCATAACTGTTACCGCCCCCTGCCAGGAAATCATTTGTTGCGAGTGTGTAGAACTTCTCGTCCTCAAGCGGCGTACCGCCTACTGAAACGCTGCTGACACGCGAACCAGCCGACATACGCGGGTTGAAGCGGAATGTCAGCCCGGAGACTTGGGGAAAGCGACCCGAGCCTTCCCCTACCTGACTGACACCGATCTCAAGTGCCTCTCGAACCTGGGCACCGGTGAGACGAAGCACCACGATAGTGTCATCGTAAGGCAATTCGGTGAGTACCATCTTTCGCGTGATTTGGGTTCCGGATGGATACACCGTGTTGCCGCGTATTGAGCCACTGTTTGTGAGGGCCATGTCCGCTCCCGTCGCGAGTCGAATGCTATCTGCGATCATATTTCCAAATGCGATATCCGTCACAAGATTCGCCGACCGTCGGGTATCGATTTCCGTGGCCGTCTCGCCGATCCGTACATTCAGGTTTTCGTCAAGTTGAGCCTGATAGGCACTGACCATGTCTGCCAGTCGTGCGGTCTGATCAGCGTTGCGGGTGGAACGCAGACGGAAGCTCGGGTACCAGACCACCCGTTGCTCGCCGAGGTCGTTGGTGAGGCGTTCGATCTGCAAGGACAAAATACCGATATGACGGCCTTGGGATCCGGCTTTCATTATGACTTGTTGTCCATCATGGAGAGCGATGAGCAGGTGGTCGTGTCCACCGAGCACAATGTCAATATTCTTTACGTCCCGCAGCAGTTCCCGATCGTATTTCAGTTCTTGATGGGTCAGTGCGACAACGATGTCTGCGCCGGCATCCCTGAGTGCCTGAGCATGGAAAGCGCCTGATTCAATTACTGGCCTGAAGGATGTATCGGGGCCGGGAGATGAGATGACAGACGTCCGCGGTGTGACCAAACCAACAAAGCCGATCTGAAACCCATCCAGTTCCACTATCCATCGGTCCGCAGTGCCCGGCAAGCGCCCACCTTTGTGGGTCACATTGCTTGCCAACCAAATGGAATTGGACTCAGCGATTCGTTCCTGTAGCACTTCGGGACCGAAGTCGAACTCATGGTTACCAACGACTGCCACATCAAAGCCTATGGCATCGGCGAGCGCAATCATGTGGGCGCCTTGATCAATCCCTGAGAATACAGATGGCGACACCAAGTCACCGCCGAAAGTAACCAATGCTTTGCCACCTTTGGCTTCAGCACGGTTCCGCTCTTCGGTAATGACAGTAGCGATCTTTGCGGCACCGCCTGCTCCATCGGTTTCCGCCATCTGATCCCAATCGTTCACATGCAAAAAGGTGAGCGTGAGCGGCGCGGCGGCAGACGCTGTCACCATACTCACTGCAATCGCAGTCAGTACGGCGAGCGTCAGGTTCTTCAGGGAGCCGGGTAGGGCGATCGACGGAGAGAGATTCATATATGGATTCGGGGTGACTGTGAACTTCAATCGGGTTGACCAGATTGCAATCTGATGACGAACCCCTTCACGCAGTGGATTTAGGCATGACATAAGTCGGATCGAAATGTTATGTAGTTGAATTTATTATAGTTCACGAACCCCGCTGAATGCGGGTTGCGCCATCACCGAAATGACGGTTCGAAAAGCAACTTAAAACCATTGCCTTGATGTTCTGAATATACAAGGCCATTCCTTTTTCATCGGTTTGATATGCGAATCAGGATGGAAGCAGTTTGCTTCGATGTCTCGTACAATAGGCAACAACTGAGGGTTGTCAATTGCGATCAATCAATATTATCTGACGAAAAATTTACGAGCGGAGACAGAATCAAATGAAGTTGGCGCGTTACGGAGTGCATGGAGAAGAAAGACCGGCAGTTTTGGACTCCGATGGGACATTGCGTGATCTATCCGGTCATATCCCCGACATCGGACCAGAAACTCTGGCACCTGTCAGTCTGGCTGAACTTGCAGCTTTGGATACGAACTCGCTTCCGGTCGTGCCGAGCTTCCACAGACTCGGACCACCTGTCAGCAACATCGGCAAGTTGGTGTGTATCGGACTCAACTACCGATTGCACGCTCAGGAAGCAGGTCTTGCTATCCCCGAAGAGCCGATTATCTTCATGAAGGCCACCACTTCACTTTGCGGACCGAATGACAATGTTATGCTCCCCAGAGACAGTGTCAAGTCGGATTGGGAAGTTGAACTGACAGCAGTGATCGGAACCCGCGCCAGTTATGTTGAGGAAGCTGATGCACTTGACCATGTTGCCGGTTATTGCATCGCGAACGATGTATCGGAAAGGGCGTTCCAGATTGAAGGCACAGGGCAGTGGGTGAAAGGGAAGAGCGCCGATACATTCTGTCCCGTGGGTCCATATCTTGTGACGCGTGACGAGATCACTGACCCGCAGCAACTCGGGTTGTGGCTGGAAGTCGACAGCAAGCGATATCAGGATGGCTCAACCGACGACATGATTTTCAGCGTGAGCCATCTGGTCAGTTATGTAAGTCGGTACATGACGCTGATGCCAGGCGACCTACTGCTTACAGGAACCCCTTCCGGGGTTGGTTTTGGTCTGAAGCCTCCCGTGTATCTGAGAGCCGGGAATACCATGAGGCTTGGTATTGAAGGATTGGGTGAACAGGTACAGAACGTTGTTGCATTTGAACAAAATTGATAAGAATGGGGTGCTTGTCTTGAACTCCTGCAAGGGAGAATCTTGGGCGGTCAGATGTAGGCGAACTGCGTACCTGACCACAATGACGAACCCGGAAGGCAAGGGATTGGGAGGTTGAAAAGCCTGCGGTATTCAACCACTCAGCATCATAACGAAAGCTCATCTGTCCCCGGAATTCTCGCCACAAGAAACCGAAATTACCACCTCACCGTTATTGCGGACGGGTCAATTGATTTGCGCAATGCATTGCGCGAGCATGAGTATGCCATTTGCTGCACTCGAGACTGTCAGGATCCGACTTTGGTTCAGCGCATGATCGCCGCTCACCAGGTCGGGAACGTGTACAAACAAGCAGATACAGTCAACCGAAAAAGTCGCGACATGATGGCAAGCCCGGTAGTAGCAGTGATTGCACACGAATCCTCCGGCATCATTCGATACTCTTGAGGGTATGCCTTGTTCTGTCAGGGCATTGGCGTACTCATCCAGTGGAAGGTCTATGGAGTATCGATCAGGTCCTTCTTCAACGATACGATGGTTTTTCCTGACAGTTTCGTGATTGTCGCAAGATTCCGAACAGTCAAGATTCCGTGCGACCCGTTCCAACTGCAACTCCTTTGCCGTGTTGGAAACTCCGGTCATGATAAAAATTGCCGGATTGGTCGAATCAATCGCCTTGCAAACCGTTGCCGATGCAGTCTCGTAGACGACTGGAAGAATACGGGCTTGCAGACGGAATCCGTGCTTTTCAGCTGTCATATTCCGCAATTCACGAACAACAAGTTCAGAGGAGTTTGTTTCGACCCCGCGAAAAGGTCCGAAACCGGTGATCAGCAGATTCGCCAACATCCTGCCGCTTCAGCTGAATACCACAAATTGGCGACAGTGCAGAACCGGTTGCGAGTCTGCCCGGATGCCGTTGGCAGCGACGTGTCGCGGGGTACGCCTGTGAAATCTTCGATCAGTTGTTGCAGGACTCAATGATCGATACATAGGATCGCAGGGTCGGCTCGAAGCCCTCAAGCAAGGACTCAACTGTCAGCGCATGTCCGATTGACACCTCAAGTACATTCGGAATGGTTAGAAATCTCGCGAGATTTCTCTGATTCAGATCGTGACCGGCGTTGACTCCGAGCCCTGCATTCTGAGCAGCGTCGGCGGTTTGTCGGTATCTGTCCAGAACATCAGCGTTGTCATCACTATCGTAAGTTCTCGCATATTCTTCGGTATAGAGTTCAATTCTGTCAGCACCGGTCTGCGCAGCAGAATCAATCAGTCCCACATCGGGGTCCAGAAAGATGCTCGTACGGACTCCGTGATGCTTGAGTTCCGATATGACCGGGCGCAAAAAGTGAATTTCCGCCAGCGTATTCCAGCCATGATCCGAGGTGATCTGGTCGGGCGCATCTGGCACCAGAGTGCATTGGTCCGGTCTGGCGGACCTGACCACCTCGAGAAAATCAGCTGTCGGATAACCCTCCACATTGAACTCAACCCCGGGATACTGACTGCAAAACTCGGCGAGGTCTTTAACATCTTCATAAGTTGCGTGACGTTGATCCGGACGCGGATGGACGGTGAGGCCGTCCGCGCCGTTCGCTGCGCACAGCTGCGCGAAGTCCAGCACTTTAGGGAAATTCATCCCGCGCGCGTTTCTAAGTAAAGCAATTTTGTTCAGATTGATACTGAGTTTGGTCATCTTGTCGCAGGTTCCCCACCCGCATCATTTCAAAATCGTCAACCGTCGTAGGAGGTAAGCCCCAGGTCGCGATGCCATGATCGAACCAGATGCCGCTTTTGGGAGGGGTCTGGATGATCTACGATTTCGCTGCGGTAGTGTGCGATATCGATGTTGTTGATGTATTGCAGATGCCCCCGTTCGATCGGCAACTCAAACCACAGGCCGGACTCTTCAGATACTTCCTTCAGTGCGTGAACGGCATCTGATGTCTCAGCATCCATCTCGAATCCCGCCACGTCATAGCCCTTCCTGATCAGACTTGGATTGGCCCGTGTCCACAGTCGGTTGTTTTCGAACCGGAAAACCGGAGCTCGTACGACTATTGGCTCACCCTGGGCGTGTTCCGCCTGTCTGTCCCACAGAACAGGTTGGTACAGGCGCTTCAGTTCGGCCGGATATCTGCTCAGCATCTGGTTGTGAATCGAATACAGACTGCAGAACCGACTCAGTCCGCCCTCAACCGAAGGACGGATGCACATCAGTCCGACGTAGTGGGGAAGTGCGATACCAAAAGCATTGTCATTGTGGAAAAGAAGTTCAACCTTTGTGTATGAGCCGCGTACGCCATACCCGTACTCGACGCCTGTATCGCGGACGTGATAGATCATGGTCCCATCCCATTTCTGGGCGACATGACGTCCGACCTTCTGGCCGACGATCCAGAAGACGTCGATTGCCTGCTCAATCGACAGGTCATCAAGCGGAAATGAATCGATCACCGCGACACCGGGCGGACTATCCAACCTCTCCCGAATTTCCGTCATCAGTTCAACAGTTTTGGGAATTTCAAACTGATCAGGGCGCCTTAGCAGTGTTGGCAGCGGATTTGCGTCGATCACCTCTGCGGCTTTCAGGATTTCCCGTCTGACTTCGTCGCTGACCGGAACAACACAGCTGAGCGGATCGATCTCACTATTGGTCCAGGCAAAACCGTCGTCAACCAGACACTCAAGTTGTCCGCTACTTTGTTCGTGCGAAAGATCAAGAATATTCATCAATCATCATCAGACAATAAAATCAATAACATGTAGGATATATGACATTATCTTATTGCGAAAACTGTTCCATCATCCGCCAAACTTCAACCCATCCCTACTTTCGCCAATTTTACTTTCATCGACTTGGACTTGCCCAATATTTTGTCTGAATCTGGTAAAATCACAGCACTCTTGTGAACATCACTGCAGGTTATGAAATGCATTATCTACTGGGAATTGCTGCGATTGTATGTTGCGCCATATTGTCGACTTTCACCATCTTCTTGGACTTTCCACTGAACAATGTCGCACTGTGGGGGATTGTTGTTTCTGTCATCTATATGGTCATGAAATCAATGCGCCTCGATCAATCCATCTGATACCTCGAATTCGACGACCAGACCCGGTCAGACAGGCGACACTTCCACACCTTTCGTTTCTCCTCACTGACCAGACAGGTTTTCCTGTGGGCATCTGAAAAAATGAAAGCCAACGGTTTTGACTTTACGAACAAGACAGTCATTGTCGTTGGGGGAACAAGTGGAATCAATCTTGGCGTTGCAGGAAACTTCGCGGATGCCGGTGCCAATGTCGGCGTGATCGGGCGGTCGCAGGACAAAATTGACGCTGCGGTTCAACACTTGACGCAGGCAGGGGTCCTGGCATATGGATTCAGTGCCGATGTAAGGGACTACGCAAAGGTAACAGAGGCATTCGAGACGTTCCACAAGAAATTCGGAGAAATTTCTGTTCTGATATCGGGGGCTGCCGGAAATTTTCCCGCCCGTGCGACAGACATGTCCGCAAACGGGTTCGCTGCAGTGATGAATATTGATCTTCTGGGCAGTTATCACGTGCTGCGAGCGGCTTATCCCTACCTTGTCAAACCGGGCGCTTCGGTCATCAACATATCCGCTCCTCAGTCTTTCGTCCCGATGATTCTCCAGTCTCATGTCTGTGCCGCCAAGGCCGGCGTCGATATGCTGACCAGAACCCTGGCGATGGAATGGGGCGGTGAAGGCATCCGCGTCAACTCGATTGTGCCGGGTCCGATCCAGGATACCGAAGGCATGAGGAGACTGGCGCCCACCGCGCAGATTCTGGATGACGTGAGCGAGTCCGTACCCCTCAAGCGACTTGGAAGCACTGACGATATCGGCCAGGCTGCCATGTTCCTGTCATCAACGCTGGCCGACTACATCACCGGTGCGATCCTGCCGGTCGATGGTGGCTGGTCCCTGTCCGGTGTATCCAGCCTGATGGAAAAGTTGGAAAACGAATCCAACTGACCGATAAGGCGCAACACCGAAACCGACAATTGGGGTTTGCTGCCGCCTGTGGTGTCGCTATTGGGTATTGAACGCTGATTGATATCGAAGCCGCAGGCGCTTCTTTTCGACCTTGCCCATTGCGTTTCTGGGAAGTTCATCAACAAACTCGATTGTTTTCGGGATCTTGAATGAAGAGAGCCGGTCCCTGATCGCCGCGACAATGTCATCGGCGGTGATGACGGCGTTCATCTCTTTCACCACAGTCGCAAAAACCGCCTCACCCAGATCCGGATGCGGAACTGCGAACACGGCTGAATCCACAACGCCGGCAATCCGGTTCAGTTGCATTTCCACTTCTTTAGGATAGATGTTGAAACCTGCTGAAATGATCAGATCACTTTCCCTGCCGACAATCGACAGGTAACCATTTTCGTCAATCGTGCCGAGGTCGCCTGTAACGAAGTACCCGTCCTCTCGAAAAACCCGTTCAGTCGCGGCTGGATTGCGCCAGTAACCACGGAACACATTCGGCCCGCTGACTTCCACCATGCCGACTTCACCGTGATCGAGCGGCTCGCCCGAGTCATCGCAGATTCGCAACCTGACACCCGGAAGCGCCAGACCCACAGTACCGATCCGCCGTTCACCCAGTATCGGATTGGACGAAATCATCTGGCCTTCTGACATTCCATACCTCTCAATGATCCGGTGACCGGTTCGTCGTTCGAATTCGTGTGCGGTCTCCGGCAACAACGGCGCGGACCCAGAAACAAAGATACGGATGTCCTGACACAGCTCCCCCGTCAGCCTGTCATCCGAGAGCAGACGCCCATAGACTGTGGGTACCGCCATCAGAACCGAGGCGCAGGGAATCAACCTCATGGTTTCGTTGACAGAGAATCTGTTCCGAAACAATATTTTCGAGCCACCCATAATTGGACAGTGAAGTGCAGGGCACAGTCCGTGGACGTGAAACACAGGCAACACATGCAAAAGGACATCCTGTGCAGTCCAGTGCCAGAACTCCATGAGTGCCAGAAGGTTGGATTGAAGATTTCGGTGCGTGACCATGGCACCTTTCGGCCTGCCGGTCGTGCCGGAGGTGTAAATCAGCAAGGCTGCATCATCGCCCGAACGTTCCGCAACTGCGAATTCATCGGATTGATCCAACACCTGATCCCACAAGGAACCACTGCCATCCACATCCAGCGTTTCAACGTGTTGTATGTCGAACCGCTTGGCGAGCAGCCGAACGTTGTCGGCGATTCCGGGTCGGCAGACGACAAGAGATGGTTGTGCATCGTCAAAGAAATGTTCAAGTTCGTGCAGGGTGTATGCAGTGTTCAGCGGATGGAATATCAGTCCTGATCTCAGACACGCTAGATATAAAATAACCACCTGTGCTGACTTTTCCACTTGTACGGTTACCCGGTCCCCGGATTTCAGACCCAATGCCGCCAGTCGGTTGGCAACTCGGGCGCAAGTCCGATCAGCTTCGCCATACGTGATCGATGGTTGATCTTCCAACTCAAGAAAGATGCGATCGGCTGATGCCCGGATCTGTTCGTGAAGCGTGGAGAAGAAGTTGGACATGATGATGTTAAGATATTGAAGGTAGTTGGATTTGATGAACTGCCGGCCGGGCAGTCGGTATGGGTATCGTCCGCGGCGGTGTGTTGAACGCATTCATTGTATTGAATAATCCGTGACTTTCAACCGGCAATGGAACCGCACCCGACAATGCCGAACGACATTGGCGGCTGATCGCCGTTTGATCTGAACTGGAAACGAGGGTGATGACAGGAAATTTTTTCGCAGAATGGATTGAACTGGCCCTGCGCTGGACCCATCTGACAGTTGGAATCGCGTGGATCGGCGCGTCCTTCTATTTCAACTGGCTCGAGAATCGTCTTGAGCGAGATCGTGCCGAAGCCGCCGGGATCGAAGGTGATCTATGGGCGATCCACGGTGGCGGGTTCTATCACGTCCAGAAATACGCAGTGGCACCTGAGCATCTGCCGCCTCAACTTCACTGGTTCAAGTGGGAGGCATACTTCACCTGGTTTACCGGTCTCGCGTTATTGGCATGGATCTTTTATCTGGATGCAAGCCTGTTCCTGCTGGATCCGACCTTGAATGACCTATCGCCGATACAGGGGACTGTGATCGGAGTGCTGACCCTGGTGGGATCGTGGGTGGTCTACGACGGCATGTGTCGATCGTTTCTTCGAGACCGACCGCGATGGCTTGGCGCACTGATATTCATTTGGTTTGCCGTGCTTGCGTTTGTACTGTGCCAGTTGTTCAGTGGCCGCGGGGCCTATATTCACGTCGGGGCGGCGATTGGCACCGTGATGGTGCTGAACGTCATGGTCGTGATCATTCCATCGCAGAAGTCACTGGTCAATGCCATGAAAACCGCTGCCGAGCGGGACGCCGCGCTTGGACAGGCCGCGTTGACTCGATCAAGACACAACAATTACCTGACTCTCCCCGTACTGTTCATGATGATTGCGAGTCACTACCCGTCCACGTTCGGCAGCTCGTGGAATTGGCTCATACTGATCGCACTGGGCGTTGTCGGAATACTGATCCGTCACTTTTTCAACATACGGCATCTCGCCGGGATGAAGTGGTGGCTGCCGGCCAGCGCCTGCGCGCTGTTCATCCTGATTGCGGCGCTCTCAATTCCCAAGTCGATGCAAAACCCGAATGAGTTAAAATCTGTGACCATGGACACCATACGCGGAATCATTCATGAGCGTTGTACGGTCTGTCACTCTGCCACGCCGGTGCAACCTGGATTCGCCGCTGCGCCCGGGGGTGTTGTCTTGGATTCGGACAGTCAGATTGAGACCATGGCAGCGCGCATTTACTCTTCCGCCGTTGCCACCCGCTCCATGCCGATCGGCAACGTATCGGCAATATCCGAAGAGGAGCGTCAGATGATCGCTGCCTGGTATACACAGACGATTCGATCAGGGCAATCACAACCGAGTCAATAGTCGGAGATGCAAACCGGATGGGAAAACTGACAACACACGTTTTAGACCTGGTGCGTGGAACGCCGGGAAAGGGAATTCGTATTGATCTTTATCGCGTCGACGGTGAGACAAGGGAGCACCTCGCATCCCGGGTCACCAACGACGACGGACGGGTGGACTCGCCCTTGCTGGAAGCCGGAGCGCTGACTGCAGGAACCTACGAAAGTGTATTTCAGGCTGGGGAATATCTGCGGGCAAAACAACCGGACTACCAGAATCGGGAATTTCTGGATGAGATTGTGATTCGATTCTGTGTCGCCGATGCGAATCAGCACTACCACGTTCCATTGTTGCTGTCCAACTTCGGATATTCAACCTATCGGGGCAGCTGATGCAGTCAGTCAACTCGATTCGGTTTCTTCTCGGAGACCAGCCCCGGACATTGTCCGATCCTCCGCCGACCATGACCGTATTGGATTTTCTGCGCAAGACAGAAAATATGACGGGTACCAAGGAAGGTTGCGCAGAAGGCGACTGTGGTGCCTGTACCGTGGTCGTGGGTCGGGTACAGAACGGCCGGATGCACTATCGTGCGGTCAATTCATGCATCATGTTCGTGCCATTCCTTAACGGACAGCAGCTGATCACCGTTGAGCATCTGAAAACAGCCGACGGACAGTTGCATGCGGTTCAGCGGGCGATGGTCGAGGAGCATGGCTCGCAGTGCGGTTTCTGTACGCCCGGGTTCATCATGTCGATGTTTGCCATGTATCACAATCGGTGCCCGACCGACAGGCAATCGATTGACAACGCACTTGCGGGAAACCTTTGCCGGTGTACCGGATACGCTCCGATCGTCCGGGCTTGCCGCAAAGCCCTGAAGTCGGTGACTGACGATCAATTCGATCAGTGCGAGCGCGAGACTGTCGGCAGAATTTCGAAACTCGATGCCGGCGCACCTGTCGAAGTCAGGGCCAATGGCCAGAAGTACTTCGCGCCCACCACGACCGACGAATTGGCGCAAATCCTCAAACTTCATCCAGAAAGTCGCATGGTGGCTGGCGCGACCGATGTGGGTCTTTGGGTCACCAAGCAGAGGCAACACCTTGAAACTGTGGTCTACACCGGTGCAGTTGAGTCGCTGACCCGAATCGACATCGATGACGGTTACATACGTATTGGCGCGGCGGTGACGATCGCTGACGCGATGGCTGTGCTTGCCGAGCGCTACAACAGCCTTGATGAGCTTTTTGTTCGCTATGGATCCGAACAGATTCGCAATCTTGCCACACTGGGAGGCAACGTTGCCAATGGCTCACCGATCGGTGACAGTTTGCCGGCATTGGTGGCGTTGGATGCACGTTTGCTCATTTCCTCGAAACAGGAATCCCGAACGGTTGCCGCCGAAAACTTTTTCATCGACTACGGCAGACAGGATCTTGCACCAGGTGAGTATCTCGAACGAATTGATGTGCCGTTGCCGCGGGAGCATCAGACTTTTCGCATCTTCAAGATCTCAAAACGCTTCCATCAGGACATTTCTGCGGTCTGCGGTGCGTTCTCGGTGACCATGCGGGATAAGCAGGTGCAGACCGCCAGGGTCTGTTATGGGGGCATGGCGGCGACGCCGTTGAGAGCCGCCAACTGCGAGCAAGCACTGGTCGGAAATGTACTGGACGCGGCGGGTGTCGCACAGGCTCGCGAGGCACTTGATCTGGATTTCAGTCCGATTACCGATTTCAGGGGAAGTTCCCGCTACCGAACGACTGTCGCGACCGCCTTGCTGGAACGATTCGCTGATGAGTTGCGAAGTGGTGAGCCGATCAGCGTGTGGCAGGTGCAGCATGCTTGATTATGTTCCGGACAAGAATCTGACACGAACTGTCCGCCACCCGGTGGCACACGACAGTGCGGTTCGTCATGTGACCGGCGAGGCCTGTTACGTTGACGATGTGCCAGAACCGCGCGATCTGCTTCATGTCTGGGCAGCGTTGAGCCCACATGCCAGTGCGCGCATCATTTCCGCCGATCTTCGAGCTGTCTCACAGTCGCCCGGTGTGGTCGGGGTGTTTGATGCGGAATCGATTCCGGGCGTCAATGAATGCAGTCCCACCGTCGGCGGCGATCCTGTTTTCGCACAATCGCGTGTTGACTTCGCAGGTCAGGTCCTGTTTGCGGTAGCTGCGCAGTCCGAACAGCAGGCGCGGGACGCGTGCCGACAGGCGCATTTCGAATATGAACTTGAAGAACCTGTGCTGACTGTCAAGCAGGCACTTGACCGGGAGAGTTACGTGTTGCCAGCCTCGACCATCCAAAAAGGTGATCCGCAGACTGCGATCGACGGCGCGGCCAACCGGATCAGCGGGCTATTCGAATGCGGAGGGCAGGATCATTTCTATCTTGAGGGACAGGCCGCGATGGCGATTCCGCGCGAGGGAGGAGATTTTCTGATTCATTCTTCGACCCAGCATCCGTCTGAGGTCCAGCATCTGGTTGCAAAGGTCCTGGACATACCGTTCAATGCTGTTCAGGTGGAGGTCCGTCGCATGGGCGGCGCATTCGGCGGCAAGGAGTCACAGGCTGCGCAGTGGGCCTGTATCGCAGCGATTGTAGCCAAGTCGACGGGCAGACCCGCGAAAATGAGGTTGGATCGCGACACTGACATGCTGGCAACCGGCAAGCGGCACGATTTCAGATACGAGTACGAAGTGGGATTTGATGAGAAGGGACGCATTCAGGGTCTCAAGGTTGACATGGCATCGAGATGCGGTTACTCGGCAGATCTGTCAGGCCCCATCAACGACCGCGCACTGCTGCACCTCGACAATGCCTACTACCTGGATAATGTCATAGCGACAACCCGTCTTTGCCGGACCAATACAGTATCGAATACGGCTTTCAGGGGGTTTGGCGGGCCGCAGGGGATGCTGTGTATCGAACGGATCATCGATGAGATTGCCTGCCATCTGAACAAGGATCCGTTGCAGGTACGACGATTGAATTTCTACCGCAGACGGACCCGAAACATCACACCGTACGGAATGCGGATGACCGGTTTCGAAATACGGTCATTGGTGTCTGAGTTGGTTGAGGATTCGAATTATCACGCCCGCCGAATCGCCATTCGACGGGCCAACCGCGCCGGCGCGAGAATCTGTCACGGAATTGCGCTGACGCCGGTCAAGTTTGGGATATCGTTCACCGCGACACACTTCAACCAGGCGCATGCACTGGTTCACGTATATACCGATGGAAGCATTCATCTGAATCATGGCGGGACTGAAATGGGACAGGGACTGTTCATCAAGGTCGCCCAGGTGGTGGCCGAGGAGTTCAGTGTTCCCCTGAGTACAGTGAAAATAGCCGAAACCAATACTTCGAGGGTACCGAATACGTCCGCCACTGCGGCTTCATCCGGTTCGGACGTCAATGGAAAGGCGGCGCAGGATGCCGCCCGGAAAATAAAAGATCGCCTGTGTGAGGTTGCCGCAAGGCTATGGAACACCAAGCCTGCTGCTGTACAGTTCACACGCGGGCAGGTGGTGGCCGGCCGAGACTCCGCTTCGTTCGCTGAAGTCGTCCGGCTGGCGCACGCGTCCCGGGTGCCGCTTTCAGCGACCGGACACTACAGGACGCCGAAGATCAACTGGGACCGGACCAAGATGCAGGGGCGGCCATTTTTTTACTTCGGAACCGGAGCGGCGGTCAGCGAGGTTGCGGTGGACCGGCTGACAGGTGAGTATCGATTGAGTCGGGTCGACATCCTGCACGACGTAGGCCAGTCGCTGAATCCTGCCGTGGACCTGGGACAGATTGAAGGTGGATTCGTGCAGGGTGCCGGCTGGCTGACCAGTGAGGAGTTGTGGTGGGACGACAGCGGCAATCTCAAGACTCATGCACCTTCGACCTATAAGATTCCGACCGCCGGAGACGTTCCCGAGCAGTTCAATGTTCGAATTTGGACGCGTGGTCGAAACCAAGAGAATACAATCTATCGTTCAAAAGCTGTGGGTGAACCGCCGTTGATGCTTGCGATCTCAGTTTACAGTGCGATCTGTGATGCGATTTCAAGTCTTTCCGGATATAAGGTTTGGCCGCATCTGGATGCGCCTGCCACACCCGAGCGGGTGATCGAGGCGATAAGCAATATTCAGGCTGGTAGGAGTGGATAATGAGTTGGACGCGCGAATTTGTTTCGCTTGCGCAGCGCACAGAGCCATTTGTTGCTGTCACTGTAATTGAGGTGATTGGCTCCGCCCCGCGTGAGATTGGCGCGCGGATGCTGGTGACCGACTCCGGCGAATACGAGAGTATCGGCGGTGGCAATCTTGAATACAACGCGATCCGCAGGGCGCGGGAAATCCTTCAGTGCACTTCCGATTCCCTGCGCGAAACGAAAATGTTCGGTTTGGGTGTTGAGATGCATCAGTGCTGTGGTGGTGCCGTGCGCTTGCTGTTCGAAAAGCCATCACCTGAAGAAGTCGCAAGTTGCGCGCGTGAATTTGAAAGCCAGAACAGCCGGACGATCAAGTATCTCGTAACTCCGCTTCATGACGAAACCCCATCCATCGTTCTGAATAACAAGTCCGACTACGATCAGGTACCTGAACTTTTTGGACATGCGACAGACAGTCTCCTTCGGGCAGCGGTTCCAAACGCGTGTGTGGTGGGTGACGGCATCTCCGAATGGCTGGTGACCCGATTGGATGATCTGCCGACAAATGTGGTAGTTTTTGGAGCCGGGCACGTCGGCAAGGCACTGATCAGGTTGCTTGGCGATCTGCCGTTTCGGATCGAGTGGGTGGACCAACGGTCCGATATGTTTCCGCTAACGGTTCCGGATAATGTTGCAGTAATTGATCAGGTTGACCTCAAGGAAATCTTGATGAACCAGGAGCCCGGGACGTTCTACGCTGTGATGACACACAGTCACGGACTTGATTACGAAATCTGTCTTGAAATCTTGAAACAGCGGGATTTTGGATGGCTGGGACTGATTGGGTCCAGTACCAAGCGCAGAAGATTTGACAAGAGATTTGTTGCCGACGGCATCGACCCCTTTACGCTCAGACGCCTCGAATGCCCCATCGGTGTTGCAGCCATCAAGGGCAAGCATCCGGCTGTCATTGCGATGTCAACAGCCGCCAAATTACTTGAGGAGCGTCAGCGCGTTCTGGATGTGGAGTTTTCCGATCGGACCGCCTCGCCCCGAAATCTGGATTCCACAGCATCCTGAATCCACTCCCGCCCCCAGCTTATTCCGAACAAGTCCGTAATCATGTCCACAGACACTCCGCTCTTAGCATTGAAAGGCATAACCAAGGCCTTTCCCGGCGTGGTTGCGAACGATTCGGTCGACTTTGAGATTGCCGAGGGTGAAATCCACGCACTGCTCGGCGAGAACGGGGCGGGCAAGAGCACCCTGGTCAAGATCATTTACGGGTACTACTCCGCAGATGCCGGTACGATGAACTGGCAGGGTGAGCCGGTGAAGGTTTCCAGTCCTGCGCATGCGCGTCAGATGGGGATCGGCATGGTATTTCAGCATTTTTCGCTGTTTGAGGCAATGTCAGTCCGCGAGAATATCGAACTGGCGGTTTCATCGGGAAAGAAAGGGTTGGAGCTTGCGGATGAGATTCGCACTGTTTCAGATACGTACGGACTGGGATTGGACCCGGAACGCGATGTGTTTTCGTTATCGGTCGGGGAACGTCAGCGCGTTGAGATTGTGCGCTGTCTGCTGCAGTCGCCAAAACTTCTTATCATGGATGAGCCGACATCAGTTCTGACTCCGCAGGAATCCGACAAGCTGTTTGCGGTCTTGAGAAAGTTGGCCGATCAGGGCTGCGCGGTCCTCTATATCAGCCATAAGCTGGAGGAGATCCGCGTCTTGTGTCACCACGCAACCATACTTCGTCATGGCAAGGTGGTGACAGAGTGCGATCCGACCAAGGTCGATACCCAGCAACTTGCCGAGATGATGATCGGTAAGTCACTGAAAGCCCCGACCTCGCAGCCGAAGGAGCCCGGTAAAGTGGTGTTTTCAGTTCGAAACCTTTCCCGTACGGCAGAGAGTGAACGCAATATTTCGCTGAAAGACATTGATTTCGAAGTCCGTGCCGGTGAAATTTTCGGCATCGCGGGTGTGGCTGGCAACGGACAGACAGAACTCATGGGTATGTTGTCCGGTGAAGTATTGGCGGATCTGGACTCGTCAGTGTGCATCAACAGCGTAGACTGTGGACGATACGGTGTCCGGGCCAGACGGGAACTGGGAATGGCGAGCGTTCCGGAGGAACGGCTGGGGCACGGTGTTGTCGGCAACATGTCGCTGACTGAGAACGTCTTTCTCAGCGGACACAAGAAATACGATCTCAGCAAGAATCTGTTGATGCATTTCTCTAATGCGCGTCGCTTTTCACAGAAAATATGTGATGATTTTGATGTCAGACATGCGGGCATTCATGTCGATGCGAGCAGCCTGTCTGGCGGCAATCTGCAAAAGTTTCTCATGGGCCGGGAAATTCTCCAGCATCCGGCTGTCATGATCGCATCGCAACCCACCTGGGGCATTGATGCAGGATCACAGGCGGCCATACACCAATCCCTTATCGATCTGGCGCAAGACGGAGCTGCGGTTGTTGTGATCTCGCAGGATCTCGATGAGCTGATGGGCCTGTGTGATCGGATATCGGTCATGTTTGCAGGCCAGCTGTCCGAATCTCACCCGGTTGCCGGCCTGACTGCACAGAAAATCGGATTGCTCATGGGCGGGGCTCAGGTCGAAGCTGACCAGGATGCGGCAAATGCCCATTAGACTGGTTGCCAGACAAACCCATTCCCGGTTGATGACATGGCTGACGCCGATCATGGCACTGGCCTTGAGTCTGATTGCCGGCAGCGTCATCTTTTCGCTGCTCGGTTACCCGCCACTGACCAGCCTCTACACTTTCTTTCTGGCGCCAATCAGTGATCTGTACGGAGTCAGCGAACTGATGATCAAGGCGGCCCCGCTGGCAATGATCGCAGTCGGGCTGGCCATGGGGTTCAGGGCCAATGTCTGGAATATCGGCGCAGAGGGGCAGCTTACCATCGGCGCGGTTGTTGGAAGTGTGTTGCCGATCTACTTTCCTGAGTCAGACAATGCACTGATTTTGCCGGCGATGCTGGTGCTTGGTATTCTGGGCGGTATGGCCTGGGCGTCCATACCGGCTTTTCTGAAGACACGGATGAACACCAATGAGATTCTCACCAGTTTGCTGTTGGTTTACGTCGCTGTGTTGGTCTTGAGCACTTTGGTACACGGTCCGTGGCGCGACCCTGGGGGGTACAATTTTCCGGAGTCGGTAGTCTTCCAGGACGCGGCTTCGATCCCCGGAATACTCAGTGGGACACGACTGCATGGCGGTGCAATCATCGCACTGTTGGCGGTTTTGACGGTGTGGGTGCTGTTTTCACGAACAGTCGCTGGATTCCAGGTGAGGGTTGCGGGTCTGGCACCCAATGCTGCACGCTATACCGGGATTCATTACAACCGTATCGTCTGGTATGTCCTGCTCGGTGCCGGAGGTCTGGCGGGTCTCGCCGGAATCATTGAGGTTGCCGGACCGATCGGTCAGCTGCAGCCGATCATTTCTCCGGGTTATGGTTTTTCCGCCATTATCGTCGCCTTTCTGGGTCGACTGCATCCAGTCGGGATAATTTTCGCAAGTCTGGTACTGGCACTGTCGTACCTGGGTGGGGAATTTGTTCAGATCAAGATGGGACTGCCACTTGGAATCGCCGGCGTGTTCCAGGGAATGCTGCTTTTCTTTCTGCTGGCGAGTGATGTTCTCATCAATTACCGGGTCGAATGGCGAAAGTCACGCACAGGCAGTCTGGTGGGGTCTGACTGATGGAAGCGATTGTAACTGTCGAGCTGATCATGCTGACTGTCGTCAGTGCCGCGACCCCGCTGTTGCTGGCGGCAACCGGGGAACTTGTGGCTGAAAAGTCCGGTGTGCTCAATCTCGGTGTCGAGGGCATGATGCTGATCGGTGCGGTCTGTGCCTTTGTTGTCGCACTGACATCCGGCAGTTGGTTGCTCGGAATTGTCGCTGGCGCGGTTGCGGGTGTTCTGATGTCAATGCTGTTCGGATTGCTGACCCTGGTGTTCCTTGCCAATCAGGTCGCTTCGGGCCTGGCCCTTACACTGTTCGGTATCGGCTTGAGTTCACTGATTGGAATTCCGTTTATCGGTCTGCCGATTGAGAAGCTGCCGACGCTCAGTGTTCCGGTCCTGAGTAATATTCCTCTTGTTGGACCGTTGCTGTTTTCGCAGGACATACTGATTTATCTCTCGGTGATCATGGCATTCGCTGTCCATTGGTTCCTGAATCATACCAAACCGGGGCTGGTGCTTCGCGCAGTGGGCGAATCTCACGACGCGGCGCACTCAATCGGTTATGCGGTTGTCAAGATACGCTTTCTTGCGGTCATGTTTGGCGGTGCGATGGCGGGGCTTGGCGGTGCCTTTCTGTCCTTGTCATACACCCCGATGTGGGTTGAGCATATGACAGCCGGGCGGGGCTGGATTGCGCTGGCTTTAGTCGTGTTCGCAACCTGGAAACCGGGCCGTGTGATCATCGGTGCCTATATTTTCGGATCGGTCACCATTTTGCAACTGCACCTGCAGGGTATCGGTGTCCAGATTCCCGCCCAGATACTGTCCATGCTGCCGTATCTGGTGACTATATTGGTGCTTGTGATCATTTCCCGGCAATCAACCCGGGTCAAGCTGAACGCACCGGCCTGTATCGGACAGATATTTCATCCCAATGCCTGAACCCGCTGACAAACGGGGGGAGTCTGAACGGCGGACTGCCGGGACCGGTATGGACGGAGTCAGACGAGCATTCCCATCAGCAGCGTCGCAATCCCTAGAAATGAGAAAAATCCGGCAATATCGGTAACAGTCGTCAAAACGATTGAAGATGCCACCGCCGGATCCTGTCCCAATCGCATCAGTCCCATAGGAATCAGGGCGCCAGCAAGCCCTGCCAGTATCATGCTGATGATCATCGACGATACGATCACCAGTACCAGTCCGAATGTCCCACTCCAGACATAGACACCGATTCCGCAGACGATCGCAATGGAAATTCCATTCCAGAGTCCAACGTTACCTTCCTTGATGGCCAGCTTAAGCCAGTCTCCGAGATTGACTTCGCGCAACGATAGACTGCGCATGGTGACCGCCAATGCCTGCGCACCTGCATTTCCAGACTGTCCGGCGACCACCGGCAGCAGGACCGCCAACGCAGTGATTTTGGCGATTGTCCCTTCGAACAGGCCAACCACCGCAGCAGCCAGGAATGCTGTCAGCAGATTGACCTGAAGCCAGGGCATTCGCTTTCGAACTGCGAATCCGATGCTCGAATTGGCTGTTTCATCCTTGCTTGCACCGACCATGGTCTGTATGTCAAGTGTCGCGCTTTCCTTCAGTGTATCCATCAGTGTGGAATATCGGATGACTCCTAGAATATGCCCGTTGCCATCGATCACGGTGAGTTCTTCCAGTCGGAACTCCTCCATCTTTTCGATAATCTCCTGCCGGGAATCCATTGGCTTGACAACGGCTTCAATGCCTTTGGAAATACTGTCCAGCGTAGCCGCCGAATCGGCCAGCGCGAAATCCTTGATGTCTACAAGCGACTTGAGAATACGTTGCTCGTCGACAATGCGAAGTTCGTAAACTGCGGTGTTCAGGCCAGCATTGCGGATGATCTGCTTCGCCTCTGAAACCGTGGTGTTGCCGGGAAATGTCAGCACCCGTGTATCCATGAGCCCGCCGGCACTGTCGTGCGGATAGTCGATCAGTTCGCTGATTTGGTTTGCAGTTGCTTCATCGACGCTGGAAAGAACAGACTCTTTCGTGCGCGGGTCAGCCAGCGCGAGAATGGATGCTGCCCGTCCCGGGTCAATTCCGCGAAGTACTTCGCTGGCGTTCTCAACCGGCAGGTGATTGATGATTTGTGCACCGTATTGCGGATTGAGCAATTCCCAGACCGTTGATGCAGTGGTAATCGGGACTCGTCGCAAGACATCTGTTGCTGCCTTGACGGTGAGAGTTTCCAGTCTGTAGGCTGCACTGCTTGGTGCTTCCTCGAAAAACTTCGCTGTCAGACTGTCCAGTGCTGTTTCTACATTTTGATTGGCGTTCATTTCGGTTTGCCCTTCTATCAGGTTGAATCCTTGATTTGATTGTTGCCGGCCAAAGTCATGGAAACAAGATTGGCCATTCCGACATAGCAGGACTCGGTGAATCCAAGAAATTCGTTTTCACCGACATCTTTTGGTGTGGAGTCCTGCTGGGTGTTCAGTGCTGCGACCAGATCAACGAAACGGATCGCACCGATCAGTTTGCTTTGCCGATCGACAACTGGCAATACCTCAGTATCTGCCCATCGACCGTCGTTGATTGCCTGTTTCAATCTGGATGATGCGTATATCGCACCAACACCATCCTGGATCAGTGTCGTGATTGGACTGTTCCTGTCGGCACGCTGATACAGGTCTACAACTGAAACGAAACCCTTGATGGTGAGATCGCTGTTGACTGCAAAAGCAATAGCGTATTTCTGGCTCTGCGACTCGATCCGGCGGCAGGCATCTGCGGCGGTGATATTTGCCGGCAGTGGCTGGATGTCGGAATTCATCCAGGCACCTACGAGCAGTTGCGAGTAATTGATCGTCAGGGTGATGGGCACTGACTTGGATTTTGGCAGTTGGCGAATCAGTTCATTGCGTTGCTTGCTGCCAATGCATCTCAGTATTGCGGCCGCGTGATTGGGCGATAATCTGCCGAGATAGCCGATTGCTGTGGGAAGCGGTAAAGCCCGGATGCCAATGGATGCGTGATAGGGGAGCATCGCAGTCAGGGCGGTGAGCGCGGTGGCGTCCGGTAAGTCCTCGAGAAGACTGGCCATGACGTCAGAGGACATTTGTTCGATCGCTCGCGCCGCATCCTGGTTCTTCGTCTCGATGAAATACTGCACCAGTTGCATGTGTTCAGACATCGTCGTTCTCCTGCTTGATCAAGATGCTTGGCTGCTCTGACAGGATTCGGGCGGGAATTGTGACACGGCCGTGTTCACCGTCCAGTACGATGGAAACGGAATTGATTTCCAAGACTGTTCCTTCGTATTCGCCGACCCGGATCAATTCGCCGACCCGGTAGTCCGGATTCAGGTAGCGGATGCCGATCAGGTTGCTGACCAATGTTCTGGCACCGAGACTGAACGCGATGGACAGTCCCCCGAGCAGGGCACCGATCACGACCGACATCACAATGACGATTACGGTGATATCGATTCCGATCTGGTTGACACCGATCAGGACGAGCATGAGCAGAAAGAAAAACTGCGCCCCTCTGGCGACTACCGTACGTTGCGAGTCGCTTACGCCGACCTTCGTCGCGAGAACAGCCTGAAAGATCAGATTGCTGAAAATGACCCCGGCGCCGACGATCAGCACGCCGGACAGGATGTTGGGCAGATAGTCAACCAACCTGCTCAGCCAGCCGGCGAACATATTCATTCCGAGCAGGCTCGCGGCGGAGGTTATGAAAATCAGGAAAGTAAACCAGTAAAGGATGCTGCCGATGAAGTTTGCTGAAGATTCGCCTAGTTTCGAATCGGGGTCGATTCCGATAAATCTGATCTTTCCGGAAAACCGGTCAAGACCCTTGATGAGTCTGACAACCACTGTTCTCACCAATCGAGAGACCAGCCATCCAATAAAGAGCAGAATAAAGGCACCGATCAGATTGGGCAGGAAATCTATGAATCCCTCAAACCAGCCGGATACAACATTCAAAGGTGTTGTCCAGTCGTAAATTTTTTCCATAATCACTCCTCTACTTGGGCGAAGGTTGTGGTCCTGACTGTGAACCGAGACAACACGGATGATGCCAGTTCGACTGAATGGGCGATACATAATCAGGACCGCGAAACAAGCCTGCCCCGTCACTTTCTAAATTGATTGTATCAAAACATATAACTTGGAAATTCTGATCAGTCAGCGTAAGTGAATCCAGCCATAGTAATTTAGACTGCAGTGTCACTTCAAGGGTCAGACAGTTGCATTTACCGTGCACTCATCAGTTGTTCTGATTCTGATTTTGACAAAAAGTCCATGTACTTGATGCTCCGCTGGAACTTGGTACTAAACGGTCATGATTGGTGTCATTCACCCCGCACAATGAAAACAATTTTCAAGGCAAGTCAAGTGTAGAGAGAATCTCGCACCTTTTGAAACAATCCCCGCACCGAGGAGACCATAAATTCATTGAACTTGGGCCGGCTCAGGGTTCGTTCAAATTCATCGGTTGGCAGCAAGGATTCTTATTTGTGCACAAACCAAGTGTCAAATTTCTGACTTTACGTTGATCATCAGTTCGAAGTTCTCAGGATAGAATCAAGTTCTCCTCGCAGGCATCCCTGCTGTGATACTGACTTCGGTCGCACAATGCTGGTGCTTGAGGGTGTCGGATGGATTGTGTTGTGGAGGTACTCGGTCAGATTGTCTCATAGCCGAGGGATGGACTGCTGACAACATTTGAGTTTCGAAGGCCATCCAACAGACTTCCGACCGGACTTATCAGCAAAACAGCGTCTTCAAATCCGGTCAGTGAGTATTGAGGTCGATCCGCGGGTCATCGATTATCTGAGCTTCCTGGCGATAGACCGAAAAACCCGCCTTCTGGTAGGTCGCAAGAGCATGGGGTGAATCAAAGTTGCAGGTGTGTACCCACACCCGTTTAGGATTCTCAGACCATGCGGTCTTTACGCCCCAATGAAGAAAATATGTTCCGAGTCCCCGACCAGTGAATTCCGGAAGCAATCCAAAGTAAGCGATTTCAACTTCCCTATTCACCCTGAAGTCCAGCTCGCAATATCCGGCCGGTGTACCTTTCAGATAGAGCACATACAATCGGACCTTGGGGTGGTGGATGATTTTTTCCAGTTCCTCGTCGCTGAGCAGATTCCGCTCGTACCACAACCAATCCTTTCCCACCGCGTTATACAGATATCGATAAAAGCCTGTACCCGGATCGTAGGCACGTATGATGGACAGGTTCTCGGCGCGGGTTGATGTGCGGGGGTAGATCGGTGGTTTTCTCATCTCCAAATAGGTTATAACCATTCGGAGTTTTCCAGGTGCAAGGGTATCAGGCTCATCACTTTTCTTGATTTGCCTGTAGTCTCCGAACAGTGAGACTGAACTTTTCGGCGGGTCGGACTGCTTTGTCATGACATTGAAGATTCACCTTTCGCTATGGATTATTTTATATGTTCGAGTCCCCGCCGGTATGAGACTCATGACTTGACATCACCTGAACACACATGATCAGATGTGAGTTATTGGAATAGGATATGGAAATTTCAGGAAGTCGGGTATTGCCCGTTGAGCGTGCCAGGGTATGGCGATCGTTACATGACGCAGACCTGATCCGCGACTCACTATCCGGATGTGAGTCACTCCAATGGATCTCTGACGACGAGCTTGAGGGCGTGATCACGCTCAAGTTCAGTGCGATCAAGGCAAGGATGCAGATTCGGATGACAATTTCGGATGCGGTGGAGCAGGAGGGTTATCGGATTACAGGCTCAGCCAATGCCCGTGCTCTCGGATTCGCCAAAGCGGAAGCCACAATCAGACTCGAGGATGTTGCTGACGGATGCGAGCTCTTTTATGGCGCCCAGGTCAAGATCGGTGGAAAAATCGCTCAGATCGGCTCCCGCTTGATGACCGGCATGTCGACCAAGATCATCGATGAGTTTTTTGATGCTTTTGTCGCTGGAATGAGCGAGGACAGCACTCGACAATGAGGCACCAAACGAGTATATTGAATTTCACCGAAAGATTACCTGATTCGTGTGATTTGACCGGCTCGAAAATGGCCGCTGCGAATCAACGGACAAGTCGGGAAAGCGATTTTAGTTACAGGGAGCCGATCAGATAAGGACTGGACACAAAAAGAAGCGCAGACAGTCCGGTTTTCAGTACTCGGCACAACAAACCAGGGAGAGTATTTTATGAGTGTAACTGTATCAATGACTGTCAACGGTAACAGCGTGTCGGCTGAGGTCGATGCGCGGACATTGCTGGTTGACTTTCTTCGTGTTGATCAACGATTGACCGGCACGCATGTGGGTTGTGACACCAGTCAGTGCGGTGCGTGTGTTGTGCACGTCAACGGCAAGTCAGTGAAGAGCTGCACCATGCTGGCCGCACAGGCAGATGGCGCGCAGGTCACAACCATCGAAGGCTTGGCCATTGATGGAGAACTGCATCCGATGCAGGAGGCGTTTCGCCAACACCACGGTCTGCAGTGCGGTTTCTGCACTCCCGGCATGATCATGAGCGCACTGGATCTGGTGAGCGTCAACTCGGACCCTACCGAGCAGGAGGTTCGGGAGTGGCTGGAAGGTAACCTTTGCCGTTGCACAGGCTACCATAATATTGTCAAGTCCATTCAGGCCGGTGCTGAGGCCATGAGGGAGGTGCAGTGATGGGTGATACCGGAATCGGCGCATCTGTACGCCGTAAAGAAGACCTGCGTTTCGTACAGGGCGCAGGCAAATACACAGATGACATGAATCTGCCCGGCCAGGTCTATGCCTATATCTTGCGTTCCCCGCATGCCCATGCGGCGATTCAGTCCATCGACACCTCCGCTGCAAGAAAGGCCGAGGGCGTGGTTGCTGTTTTCACATCCGCAGACATGACTGAGGTCGGAGGCATTCCATGCGGCTGGCAGGTGCACAGCAAAGACGGCTCCGCGATGGCCGAACCCAAGCATCCGGTGCTTGCGGAAGACAAGGTTCGTCACGTGGGTGACCCGGTTGCCGTGGTGCTGGCGCAGTCCCGCACCCAGGCCAGGGATGCCGCTGAAAGCATCATTGTTGATTATGATGTGCTCAATGCAGTCGTAGACATGCAGGCTGCGGTGACAGACGGGTCAGCAAGTGTTCACGACGATGTCGGTACCAACGTCTGCTATGACTGGGGGTTGGGTGACAAGGATGCTGTCGACGAGGCGTTTTCCAACGCGCATCATGTGTCCAGACTGGATCTTGTCAACAATCGCCTGATTCCGAACGCGATCGAACCGAGGTGTGCGATTGGAGACTACGATCAGGCGACCGGTCAGTATACCCTGCACACCACGAGTCAGAACCCGCATGTGATCCGCCTGCTGATGGGTGCATTTGTACTGGGTCTGCCAGAGCACAAATTGCGGGTCCATGCGCCCGATGTCGGTGGCGGTTTCGGATCGAAGATTTTCCATTATGCGGAGGAAATCATCGTCACCTGGGCATCCGGTCAGATCAATCGGCCGGTCAAGTGGACAGCAGACCGCAGCGAGTCATTTCAATCCGATGCGCATGGACGGGATCATGTAACCTCAGTCGAACTGGCGTTGGACAGCGATGGAAAATTTCTTGCGCTGCGTGAGTCTACGCTTGCGAACATGGGAGCCTATCTTTCCACGTTTGCACCTTGCATACCAACGTATCTTCATGGTACGCTGCTGGCCGGTCAGTATTCGACTCCGGTCATCTATTGTGAGGTGAAAGCGGTCTTTACGAATACGGTACCAGTCGATGCCTATCGCGGCGCCGGACGTCCGGAAGCAACCTATCTTCTGGAGAGAATTGTTCAGGTTGCCGCCGATGACATGGGCATGGACCCGGCGGAAATCAGACGCCGCAACTTCATCCAGCCAGGTGATTTTCCGTATCAGACGCCGGTGGCGCTCATCTATGACACAGGCAACTATCAAGCCAGTCTTGATCAGGCGCTTCAAGCCGCCGACTATGCCGGATTCAGCAACCGAAAGGCGGCATCGAAACAATCCGGTAAATTGCGCGGTATTGGAATCGCGTCCTATATTGAAGCGTGTGGAATCGCACCGTCCAATGTTGTCGGCTCCCTGGGGGCCCGTGCAGGGCTCTATGAAGCTGCGACAGTTCGGGTCAATCCGACCGGTTCGGTCAGTGTGATGACCGGATCACACTCCCACGGGCAGGGGCACGAGACGACTTTTGCCCAGGTCGTATCCGAGAAACTGGGAATCGATTTCGACAGTATTGATATCGTCCACGGAGATACCGACAAGATTCCGTTCGGTATGGGAACCTACGGCTCCCGGTCGATCGCAGTCGGAGGCACCGCGATCGTGAACGCAATCGACAAGATCGTTGCGAAAGGCAAGAAGATTGCCGCACATCTGCTGGAGACTTCCGAGTCAGACATCGAGTTTGAGGACGGTCAGTTCATCGTGCCTGGAACCGACAAGTCCAAGGCATTCGGTGAAATTGCCTTGGCGGCCTATGTTCCCCATCAGTATCCACTCGAGGAACTCGAACCCGGATTGGAAGAGACTGCGTTCTACGACCCGAAGAATTTCACGTTTCCTGCAGGAACCTATGTCTGTGAGGTTGAAGTGGACCCGGAAACCGGAACGGTGGATATAGTGAGTTTTCATGCAACCGATGACTTCGGTGTGGTCATCAATCCGATGATTGTCGAGGGACAGGTACATGGCGGACTGGTACAGGGTATCGGTCAGGCACTGCTGGAAGGTTGCAGTTATGATGAATCCGGTCAGTTGCTGTCCGGTTCATACATGGACTACACCATGCCGCGTGCCGCGGATGTGCCATCTTTCACTGTGGACACGACAGTGACTGAGTGCTCACACAATCCATTGGGTGTGAAGGGTTGCGGTGAGGCTGGTGCGATCGGTTCACCACCGGCCGTCATCAATGCCATCCTGAACGCACTGTCGGAAGTCGGTGTGACCAATCTTGATATGCCTGCGACCCCACACAGGGTGTGGCAGGCGATTCGCGATGCGTAGGCATCCCAACTGAGGTTTGATTATGTATGCTTTTGATTACAAACGTCCGTCGAGTCTGGATGAAGCGGCGGAGCTGTTGAGAAATTCCGACGATGCACTCGTGCTCGCCGGTGGGCACACACTGCTGCCCACATTGAAACAGCGCCTGGCATCGCCCAGTGATCTCGTCGACCTGTCCGCAATTGACGAGCTCACGGGCATTTCGTCGTCAGATGGTACCGTGACGATCGGTGCGATGACGACCCATGCACAGGTCGCTGCCTCATCACAGGTGCGCGATGCAATACCGGCTCTGGCTGATCTTGCAGGAGGAATCGGTGACCCTCAGGTTCGAAACAAGGGAACCATGGGTGGATCCATCTCCAACAACGATCCAGCTGCTGACTATCCAGCCGCTTTGGTGGCGTTGAGGGCGACCATCAATACGACAAGTCGCTCCGTCTCAGCCGATGATTTCTTTACTGGAATGTTTGAGACTGTCCTGGATGATGGCGAGATCGTCACTTCGGTTTCGTTCCAGGTTCCGTCCAAGGCCGCCTACTGTAAGTTCCCAAACCCGGCATCGCGCTATGCGATCGTCGGCGTCTTTGTGGCACAGGGTTCGGATGGTGTCAGAGTTGCCGTTACCGGTGCCGGAGGATGTGTATTCAGGGTCAGCGAAATGGAAGCGGCACTGAATCAGGACTTCGCGGCCTCAAGCGTGGCGGACGTCCAGGTTTCGGACGACGGTCTGAACGAGGATATCCATGCCAGTGCGCAATATCGTGCCCATCTGATCACAGTGATGGCAAAACGTGCGGTGGACAAGGCGAACGGCTGATCTGAATCATTCGTTTTCGGGCACCTGACCAACCTTCGGTCAGGTGCCGAGTCGCATTGACAGCTGCGTCCTCCACATTCATTCCGCAATGAAGATTCCTGTTGACATCCCGTCCACCATGGAACTGCTATCGGCAGGCAACTATATCGCGGATCGGAGTCTCGCGACGTCTGTCTTTCTTGCCCTCAATCTGAGGCGACCACTTCTGCTTGAGGGCGAAGCGGGTGTCGGCAAGACTGAAGTCGCCAAGGTTATTGCGCAGGCAATGGATCGACCCTTCATCAGACTGCAGTGCTATGAGGGACTCGATGTATCTTCCACCGTGTACGAATGGGACTATTCCAGGCAGATGATCGAGATTCGTCTGGCGGAAGCACAGGGTGTGCACGATCGCGATGAAATTGCAAAGGATATATTCTCACAACGGTTTCTGATCGAGCGACCGCTCCTTCAGGCACTCAATAGTCGCAGTGGCGCGGCCCCGGTTTTGCTGATTGATGAGATCGACAGGGCCGACGAGCCATTCGAGGCTTATCTGCTCGAGTTGCTGTCAGAGTTTCAGGTAACCATACCGGAGATAGGAACTGTGAAAGCCGATGAGCCGCCAGTCGTGATCATTACGTCTAACCGAACCCGGGAGATTCATGATGCGCTCAAGCGGCGATGCTTTTTTCATTGGGTTGACTATCCTGATGCCGAGCGGGAACTTTTGATTCTTGCCGCCAAGGCACCGCAGGCAGGTTCGGAACTCGCCCGGCAGATCGTGGGGTTTGTACAAAAACTGCGTGACGAGGATTTGTATAAGGTGCCAGGCGTGGCGGAGACAATCGATTGGGCTCATGCCCTGGTTCAGATTGACGTGATCAGCTTGAAACCTGCAGTAGTCGACAACACGCTTGGTGTACTGTTGAAGTATCAGGAAGATGTTGAGCGGGTTCGCGGGCACCAGGCGATGCGCATACTGGAGACGGTTCATTCTGCAGCCGGTGCCTAGGGTGAAGCCATGAATGACATCGGAACAGATGTCGGCAACGGGCAATTTGTCGCGAATCTGGTACATTTCGGACGCATATTGCGATCATCCGGTTTGCCGGTCGGTACCGGCAGAATCCTGGATGCGGTTCAGGCGGTGCGACTGGTCGGCGTCGCGAATCGGGAAGACTTCTACTGGGCACTGCATGCAGTCTTGGTGAATCACCCGCGTCAGCGACACATCTTTGATCAGGCGTTCCATATTTTTTGGAAGAACCCGCGGATATTCGAGCGATCCATCTCAGCTCTTCTCCCCGAAGTGCGGACTGCGCAAAGTGACAAGTCGTCCCGGGAACTTGCACGCAGACTCACGGAAAGTCTCTATCCCGGCACGGTTTCTGAGGACATGGTGCCGGAAAGTGAGGAACAAATCGAACTTCGCGCATCACTGACATTCTCTGATCGAGAACGATTGCAGACTACCGATTTCGATTCGATGTCGGGCAGTGAGATGGAGGAGGCAAAAAAAGCAATCGCAACCATGCGATCTGCATTTGACCGGATACCCACCAGACGCTACCAGGTTGATTCGTCCGGCAACAGGCTCGATATGCGAAGAACCCTCAAGAGCAGTATGCGAGGCGGCGCGGATACGATCACATTGATCAGGAGCAAACGAAAGAGCAGACAGGTCCCGGTCGTTCTGTTATGTGACATTTCGGGTTCAATGAGTGAATATTCGAGAATGATGCTGCACTTTGGACACGTACTGACTTTGAGTCGAAAGGAAGTCGCCTGTTTTGTCTTTGGAACGAATCTGACCAACATCACACGTCAGTTGCGCACTCGAGACGTTGACTGTGCGATGGACGAGATCGCAGATTCGGTCGCAGACTGGTACGGTGGTACGAAAATTGGCGAATGTCTCAAGGATTTCAACTTCAACTGGGCTCGCCGGCTACCTCTTCACTCGGCTGTCGTCCTGCTCGTAACCGACGGTTTGGATCGTTCGGAGAGTGGTGATCTGGAATCACAGATCGGCCTGCTCCAACGTTCTTGCCGAAAGTTGATCTGGCTGAACCCTCTGCTGAGGTACGATGAGTTTCAGCCGAAAGTCAGTGGAATCCGAAAGATGTTGCCGCATGTCGACGCGTTCTTGCCCGTACACAACCTTGTCAGTCTCAGCGACCTGACTCACGTCTTGGGATCCGGATCCCGCACGGCCGCCAACCGGCTGAATCAAAACCGGTCATATTGGCGTCGACGATTGTCGGAGCAGGAGTCGCTGCAACCCGCACAGGCAGTTTTATAGATGAGTGACAATCCGAACATGACCAATGAACTTTCCATTGCCGCACAGTGGCTGAATGACAGGTATCGCGTTGCGATCGCCACTGTCATCTCAACGTGGGGATCATCGCCGCGCCCGGTCGGCAGCCAGCTTGTTGTCAACAATCTGCGACAATTCGAGGGGTCTGTATCGGGCGGATGCGTCGAGACAGCGGTGATTGAAGAAGCAATTGACGTGATGGATTCCGGCGTACCCCGGATCTTGGAATATGGTGTCAGCAATGATCAGGCATGGGAGGTGGGGCTCGCCTGCGGCGGTCAGATACAGGTGTATGTTGAACCACTCACGGTGGATTGAACAAGCTGTTGGCATGAAAACGACGATTCTCCACGAGGTGATCAATGCCGGTTCCGACAGACAGGCGGTTGCATTGGTGACCAACCTTGAGGACAACACCCAGGCCCTTTTCTTCCGCCACACACTGACCGGTACGACATCGCTGGAGCTGGCAATAAGTGATGCTTTCAGGCGCGATCAAAGTCGTGTTGTGGAAGTCGACGGCGACCGACAATTCATTCAGGTTTACAATTCTCCATTGAGATTGTTGATTGTCGGTGCGGTTCACATCGCCAAGCCATTGGTCGATATGGGTCAGTCCTGCGGTTACGATGTCACATTGATCGACCCTCGCCGCGCATTTGCCTCGGAAACGCGATTTCCCGGTGTGAATCTGAGTCATGAATGGCCGGATCAGGCGATGAGGAATCTTGGACTGGACTCGCGGACCGCAGTGGTTACCCTGACACACGATCCAAAACTTGACGAACCGGCATTGATTGAGGCTCTTGAGTCAGAGGTTTTTTACGTTGGCGCGCTCGGTAGCAGAAAAACCCATGCCGAACGATGTGACCGACTGACGCAGTCGGGAATCACTTCCAGTCAGATCGATCGGATACACGCACCCGTAGGTCTGGATATTGCCGCCCAGTCACCGGCAGAAATTGCGGTCTCGATTATTGCTGAAATCACACACAAGTTGCGAAAGGCACAGTCACAATGATATTCGGTCGAATCCCTTTGAAAGACTGCGAGGGTGCGATTCTCGCCCATTCGATTGTGGTCTTGAAGCAAAAGTGGAAGAAGGGAAGGCAGTTGTCTTCACACGATGTCAGTGTGCTGGCCCATGAAGGGTTTGAGAGTGTCCATGCCGCGAAACTGGAACCGAACGATGTCGGAGAGGACGCGGCAGCTGAAGCGGTTGCGCGTGTACTCACCGGTCACGGAGTGGAGGCCAGAAAAGCGGTAACCGGCCGCTGTAATCTGTATGCCACCGACCGGGGTTTGCTGCGACTTCGGACTGAGCGGATACAATCGTTGAATGCAGTTGATGAGGCGGTTACAGTCGCGACGCTTGACCCTCACAGCAGGGTCTTTCCCGGTCAGTTGCTGGCATCCGTCAAGGTGATGCCATATGCGGTCAGCCGCCGTCTGGTTGACCGATGTGTGTCCGCGGTGGCAAGTGGTGCGCCGGCGGTCCGGGTCAATCTGTTTCAGTCATTGACCGTCGGCCTGATTCAGACTCGGACGGATTGGTTCAATCCGCGTCTGCTCGAGAAGGGGTCTCGTATGCTGCGCGAGAGAGCCGAAATGGTAGGCTTAAGTATTGGGATTGAGAGGATTTGCGATCATCATGAGGATCAGGTCTCGGGCATGGTGCAGGAGTTGCTGGGCGAGAATCTGGATTTGATCCTGGTATTGGGCGCTACAGCCATTCAGGATCGCCGGGACGTCATTCCGAGCGCGATTGTGGACGCGGGAGGAAAGATCGAGCATTTCGGAATGCCGGTCGACCCTGGAAATCTTCTGTTACTGGCCAAATCGGGTCGAACTCGAATCCTAGGTCTGCCCGGGTGCGTACGATCGCCCAAGCGTAATGGATTTGACTTTGTATTTGAGCGAATCGTTGCAGGTCTGGACATGGACGCGGAAGAGATCATGGCAATGGGGGTTGGAGGCATCCTTACCGAACCCTCGCGCCGCCCGGAACGTCGTACGGCCGCGACAGTCGGGAGCAGGCGCGGCGAACAGGAAATCGCGGCGATTGTTCTCGCTGCCGGTCAGTCCAGACGGATGGGAACGGAGAACAAATTGTTTCTTCCGCTTGGGAGCGGATCGGTCATCCAACAGGTCGTCGCGAATCTGGAAGGTTCGACAGTCTCCCGGATATTCGTCGTGACCGGTCACCAGCACGAAGAGATCTGCAAGGAGTTGAGTGAAACTTCGGTGACATTTGTCAACAATCCCGAATATTCGAAGGGGCTCAGTACCTCGCTCAGAACGGCACTCGCGAACTTGCCACCGGAAATTTCCGGGGTTCTGGTGTGTCTTGGTGATATGCCGTTTGTGCGCAGTGAGCATGTCAATGCGTTGGTGGATTCTTTTGACTCGGTCACCGAACGTCAGATCTGTGTCCCGACATTCAACGGAAAACGTGGAAATCCGGTCCTATGGGATCGTCGTTATATGCAGGAGATGATGGAAGTGCGGGGCGACGTGGGTGCGAAGCATATGATCGGTGACTATGAAGAGAATGTTACCGAGGTGGCGTTTGACGACCCCGGCGTGGTTTCGGATATCGACACGCCTGAAGTCTATGCGGAACTCATTGCTCGCAGTCAAGAACTGTCAGCAGATCCTGAGAAAGACAGTAGTTTGGAAACCGAATCCGGATAGGCACGAATGGAACAGGAAGTGTATTGGAGGCTGGGTGTATTCTTCGCGATCCTGGCGGCGGTTGCGTTGTGGGAAACCATTTACCCCAAACGTCCATGGCAGTTATCGAGAGTGCGACGATGGACCAACCATATTTCGCTTTCGATACTCAATACCGTCGTTGTCCGACTGGTGATTCCGCTGACAGCGGCGGCCTATGCGCTGACTCTGGAATCGGAGGGAGTTGGATTGCTGAACCTCGTGGACCTGCCGAACTGGATCGCGATTGTCATCGCAGTCCTGATTCTTGATCTTGCAATCTACGCTCAGCATGTGTGGTTTCACAAGTTGGAGTTTTTCTGGCGATTCCATCGTATGCATCACACTGACCTCGACATTGACGTAACGACCGGTGTCCGCTTTCATCCAGTCGAAATCGTAATCTCCATGCTGATCAAGTTTGCGGTCATCTCTTTGCTGGGACCGCCCGCGATGGCGGTGATTGTGTTCGAGATTGTGCTGAATGCGACATCCATGTTCAACCATGGGAATGTTCGGATTCCAGTCCCGATCGATCGCGTATTGCGGTTATTCCTGGTAACGCCTGACATGCATCGTGTGCATCACTCTGAGATCAGGACCGAGACCGACAGTAACTTCGGGTTCAATCTACCGTGGTGGGATCGACTGTTCGGGACTTATCGCGATCAGCCCCAGGAAGGACATCTGGGCATGTCGATCGGCCTGCCGATATTTCGCGACGGTCAGGAACTGCGGCTTGACCGACTGATCAGCCAGCCGTTTCGCAAGCCTCAGCCGGACCAGTAGCTAAGCGGCGACTGTGGACGACTTGATCGTTTTCAGTCCATCTTCAATGGACTGGTACAATCGGTCCACGATCATTTCTATGTGTGCCTCGTCAACGATATAGGGTGGTGCGAGCAGTACATGGTCACCGTTCTTGCCATCTATTGTGCCGCCGCCGGGGTAGACCAGCAATCCATTTTTGTGGCAGGCCTGTTTCAACACTGAATGGAATTGCAGGCGCGGGTCGAAGGGTTCCCGGGTTTGGCTCTTGGCGACGAATTCGACGCCGACGAACAGACCCCGCCCTCGAATGTCGCCCACATTGGGGTGAGATCCGAGACGCTCGTTCAGCAAATTGACAAGCAGTTTACCCTGTCTAGTGACATTTTCGAGCAGGTTATCCTCCTCGATTGTCCGGATTACGGCCAGTGATGCCGCACAGGCTGTTGCGTGACCCATATAGGTGAAGCCGTTGGCCAGTGATCCTGAACCCTGCTGAAGCGTGTCGTAAATTTCGGAACTGCACATTGTGGCAGCGATCGGCTGGTAACCGGCACCCAGTCCTTTTGCCAGTATCACGATGTCGGGTATCACGCCGTCCTGCTCGCAACTGAAAAATGTTCCGGTTCGTCCACTTCCGCACATCACCTCATCGAGGATCAGCAATATACCGTAGCGGTCGCATATCTGGCGAATCCGCTTCAGATAGCCATCAACCGGCGGCTGCACGCCAGCGGTGGCGCCACCGACGGTCTCGGCAACGAAACCGATGACCGATTCCGGTCGAAGCTCAAGAATTTTCGCCTCCAACTCGTCGGCAATCCTCCTGCCGTATTCCTGTTCTGACTCATCGGCGCGCTGTTCGCGATAGGGATAGCATGGCGAAATTGCATGCGAATCGATGAGCAGCGGTCGATAGGGTTCCTTTCTCGACTCATGATGACCGACGGCAAGGACTCCCAATGTATTTCCGTGGTAACTTTGGCGACGGGATATGAAATGATTGCGTTTCGTCTGTCCTTTCTCAAAATAATATTGTCGTGCCAGTTTCAATGCCGACTCAACAGCTTCGGACCCACCGGACAGAAACAAGGTATGCCTGATGTCGCCCGGTGCGAGCGCGGCCAGTTCTTCGGCCAGTTCTTCGGTAACGTCAGACGTAAAGAATCCGGAGTGAATATAGGGGAGCTGACTGATCTGTCTGTGAATTGCCTCGATTGGTGCGGGATGATTGTGTCCCAGGCAGCAAACCGCCGCCCCTCCGGAAGCGTCCAGATAGGAATTGTTCTGGTTATCGTAGACAAATAAACCCTCCCCATGCGATAAAGTTGGCAACGAATTGGATAGGCTTCTGTGTATTACGCTGGACACGGTGTACTCCATACGAGAATGGTTGAAATCGAGCGCCTCGATCGGGAAGTCAGGTTAGCAGGAAGGTTCTGAACTTGACGACCGCAATGGTGACATTCGACAATTCGCCCCACCCGAAAAGACCGGTCAAGGCATGTTGGTGATGATCAGATAATCAGTTCAAGGCAAATATCAGCAACTGCGAATATTTTAAACTTTTCGTTGCCACTTGAATGAAGCCATGTTGTGAGAGTTTTTCAGGCATGGACGGCGTCCTCGAGGCAACGTAGGCGAGCCTCGGGATCAGTTTTGTGAACGTTCCATTCGGCTGCAACGTGCCTGAACTTCGCATCTGGTCTGATTTTGATTATTCGAATTGAAGCGAAATCGAGTGAATTGCAACTGACAACACTTGAATCGGCAGGATTCGATTGGTGTATAAAATCCCCGTTGTAGTTTCTCCAACTGATTGCAAGGACTTGCGTTGCTCTTTGTGGACCGGTGAGATCAGTAATGCTGCAAGTTGAACAGCTATCGAGTGCAAGTCAAATGAATGAGCTGGAACTGTTGTTCCTTTCAAACGACGATGTAGAGTCGTTGAACTTAGGCCTGAAGGAGGTTATGGACGTCATTGAGGCCGGGCTGATCGCGCATGGCCGGCAGAAAGTCATCATGCCCTCAAAAAGTCATCTCGTTCTGGATTTTCCGAACCGGTTGTTCAACATACTCAAAGGTTATGTGGAACCGGTCAACGTCGCCGGTGTGAAGGTCATTGGAGACTTCCACGACAACTTTCGGCATAACCTGCCGTCAGAATTTGCGCTGGTAAATCTTTACGATCCTGAAACCGGTGTGCCATTCGCAATCGTCGACGGCACTTTGAATACCTGGATGCGAACAGGCGCGGTGACTGCACTCGGTGCGAAGTATCTCGCCGACAGGAATTCCAGGGTGCTGGGCCATATCGGCGCTCGCGGTACGTCATGGTACAACGTACGGATGCTTGATCAGATTTTCGATTTCGAGGAAATTCGTGTTACCAGCCGACGACCTGAATCGAGAGAGCGGTTTGCGGATGTCTTGTCATCTGAACTCGGCAAGGAAATCAAAGTGAAGGATAACACCAAGGATACAGTAGCGGATGCCGATATCATCATTGACGCGTCGCGTCTGCTTGAGCATCAGATTCTAGTGGCTGATAAGGACGTGAAACCCGGCGCGCATGTCCAGGCGTACGGTGCGGTGTTATCCGTCGAAAGAAAATTGCCGTTTTCGGTTGATAAATTCGTAGTTGATGATTGGAATCAGTGCAAGATTTCTCCTTACGGCCAGTTCGCTGACTTGGTCCAGCAGGGGGAGTTGCGTGATGAGCATGTGTATGCGGACGTTGGAGAAATTGCTGCGGGTCTGAAGCCGGGTCGGGAGTCGGATACAGAGCGCAGTCTTTTCTGGCATAAGGGGTTTGCGATAAGCGATATCATGCTGGGAAACCTGGCCGTGCAAAAAGCCAGGAAGCAGGGTGTCGGAACTCGACTCACATATTGCTCCCGCCCTCGCGACATGTAAGGAGGCCGCAGAGATGACTGCTGATTCCGTTGTTCGAAAAAAGTCCAATCTAGTTTGGATTGATCTTGAGATGACGGGGCTCTCCCCGCAAAATGACAGGATTATCGAAATCGCTTCCATTGTCACTGACATTCATCTGAACATCGTTGCGGAAGGACCGGAACTTGTCATCCACCAAAGCGATGAGCGCCTCAACGCCATGGATGAATGGAACACAAAAACACATGGGGAGAGTGGACTGATTGATCTTGTTCGAGCGTCCACGATTGATGAACAGGAAGCGGAACGGCAGACCCTCTCGTTCCTGAGACGTTATGCGACGAAAAATCGCTCGCCGCTATGCGGCAATGCAATATGTCAGGATCGGCGATTTCTTGACCGATACATGCCGCAGGTTTCAGCATATCTCCACTATCGCCATCTGGATGTCAGCACAATCAAGGAACTTGCCAAACGTTGGCGGCCGGAATTGTTGCTGACGCAGACCAAGCGTAACCGACATCGCGCCAAGGACGACATCATGGAGTCTATCGAGGAACTGCGCAGGTATCGGGATCAGTTCTTCCTGACCAACCCGATTGAGATCTGCTGACCGATTGCACCGGGAAGGCGACCGGGCAGACCGGGTGAACATCAAGCGCAAGAGAGCTTTCGGTCATGACCTCTGACGTGAAGTTGACGAGTCACGAAAAGCAAATGCTGGATGGCCGGCATGGCTACCCCCGCCAATGGGCGATGGAACAGCAGCTGAAGGTAGCGCAATTCTTCGGTGCCGAGGATTTTGTCGAAGTGACTCAGGCTCATATCATGTGTGATACGGAATCGCTGGGCGAGGCCGGAATCGCACATGTCGAGAAACTTGCGCGAAGCAGTGAGGAAAGCCGAAAAGTGGTGATTCCTGCAGTTACTGATCCCAGGGGGATCGAGTTCAGTCACTACCGGCGGTTTGGTCAGCCTGAAGAGTTTGCAAGGCGTGAGCAACGCCTCATTGACGCCTTGCAGGCCATGGGTGTTCTGATGACTGATACGTGTATCAACTACCAGACTGTAGCGCCACCGGTATTCGGCGAACACCTCGCCTTTGGCGATACCGGATCGGTGATTTACGCGAACAGTGTTTTCGGAGCGCGCAGCAATTTCGAAGGTGGACCGGCCGCGTTATCTGCCGCGCTGACAGGGCGAGTCCCGCGCTATGGGTATCATCTTGATGAGTGTCGGGTTGCCATCCATCATTTTCGGGTGGACTTCCGTCCCCGTACGCTTTCTGATTGGGGTGCTTTGGGTGCCGTGATTGGAAGGGAGGCGGGCTCTTACTGGAACACCCCGTGGATTTCTGGAATAGACAGAAGTCCAACTTCCGATGAGCTGAAGCACTTCGGAGCTGCTATGGCGAGTTACGGGTCAGTTCCGCTATTTCACATTCAAGGCGTTACACCGCAAGCGCTCAATTGCGAAAAGTTCGCGGGTGAGACGTATGGAACGCCCGTCAGCATTAGCCGCGCAGACATCGAGCGGATGTATGCCAAGGCGGACCGGTCAGTCAAGGTAGATGTTGTCGTATTTGCGGCGCCGCAGGTGTCCTTGTTCGAGGTGCAGGACATAGTCAGGTTTCTTGACGGTCGTCGGATCAATCCTTCAACTGAACTCCTCATTGCCACCTCGCCTGAAATCAAGTCGGCCTGTGACCGGTTTGGTCTGACCGAACAGTTGGAGCAATCTGGGGCCACGGTGTTAAGCGGTGTGTGTTTCTATCAGATGTACGCGAGAGAACTCGGTCAATTGAACGATTGGAGAATGCTTGTCAGCAATTCAGCGAAGCTGGTGAACATCATTGCGGGTTACGGCTACGAGCCCAAGCTTGCGACAATGCAACAGTGTGTTGATGCGGCGCTAACCGGTGTTCTATGACAATGAATGAGACGATTATCCGATGCTCAGCGGGAATGGGCAACCCTATATCCGGGGTAGCATTGTCTGCCAGCGATGATTTCAGCGCCCGATATGATCTGGATCGAATACGGGGTGTATTTTCCCGCCCTTCGCATAAGTTATATGGGGAAAGTTACGTCGGAAAGATTCTGGTTTTGAATACCGCGAAGGGCGGAGTCGCTACTGCCTGGATGCTCCTGGATATGGTATCGAGAGGTTTGGCACCTGCCGCATTGATTCTAAACCGTGCGAATCCGATTATGGTGCAGGGTGCCGCATTTGCGGAGCTTACGCTGATGCATGGCTTTGATGTTGATATCCCAACCCAAGTTGAGACCGGCGAATTGATCAGGGTCGATCCTGTCGCAAAACACCTGATCAAGAACCACTGTTGACGGTTGGAATTTCTGTATCCATCGACCGCAATTCGCCGCAATCTATCGGGCTTCATCGTGAATGCTGTTTGATATAATCCATTTCTGTTATTCAGTTCGGGTGTCTTGTCTGCAAATCCTCATCTTGTCGATCAACAAGCAGACCAATCCAGATACCAGAAAATCAACGGCGATCGGTGTGAACTTCGCCGTTTGTACTGTAGATTTGAGTTCCTGAATTGCGGGCCGTTAGCTCAGTCGGTAGAGCATCTGACTTTTAATCAGGGTGTCGCAGGTTCGATTCCTGCACGGCCCACCAAATACAGAGAAACGCTGACAATATCCCAACTAACAGATATCACTTAAACCAAATTTGACCCCACACGGTTGCTACAACTTTGGAGTGATGCACAAACGATGATTGAATCAGCAATTGACTGAGACCCGGATATTTTGGGTGGCGCTCCAGTCTATCGCAGCACCCGAGTTCGCCGCTTTTTTCAGCCCCGCCACGCACGTCTTTTCGCAATATCTCCGGTCTATTAGGATCGCAAATAACCAACTGAGCCGGTGTACTTTGACTCGATTCAGTTCTGTTTGGTCAGGGAGTCAATTCGTCTGTTCCTGCAATGCCCTTTGTTGACTCAAAAAATCAAACGTATCGCTTGATGTCCGTTTTGATTCTGCAATGCTAAGGGGTGTGTGACCTTCAACATTCTCGATACAGATTTGAGCGCCGTGCTCGACGAGAAGGTTTATGACGACGTTCTTTCCGCGTCGACTGCAACACGACCCGTAGGGAATCATTGAATCATGCGTATCCTGTGCGTCATCCGCCGTTGCAATATGCAATGGCGTATTGTTCGCTGAGTCTCTGGAGTCGATCTGAGCGCCGCGCGCCAACAGAAGATCCGCAGTTTCAGGAGAATTGAACCATGCTGCCAGATGTAACGGAGTCGCACCGGAAAAATTACGGACATCTGCCGGTGCACCATGGTCAAGCAAAACTTCCGCGACATCACTCATATTCGTTGAGGCGGCAAGATGCAGCGGAGTGTTTCCACCTTCGTCCTGTTGGTCAAACGTCGCTCCGTGCTCAAGCATTATGCGAACAGCTCTGGCCGGATCCTGTAACTTCATACCGAATCTCGAGAACTGCCCGCCAAGAAAAATAGCAACCCGGCTGTCCGCGCGATACATGGCGAGCCAATGGAGCATTGTCCGGGACTCCCGGTCCTTTGCATCCACAGCAAACCCATTGCGCAACAGTGCACGCAGGGCCTTGTCCGAACCTGCGCAAAGTGCACAGTGCACCGGGTTCAGGTCGGGATATGCGGAGGTTTCAAATGCCGCACCGTATTCAAACAGAAACTTCATGCATTCGACAGAATCAACACTGGCAGCAATATGCAACGGCGTCAGTTCTCGCACTGCCCAGAAATTGGCATCCTCGAACCGGACTCCGAATCTCTTCATCCGTTTTCGGAAAGATAGTGGGGGCTTTTCGAAGACTCCGAAAACATTGGATGCCACTGCTTGTGCGTCCGCTCCACAACTCAGCAGATACTGGACCGCTGAGACATCTTTATCGATTACTGCCCAGTGCAAGTGGGTAAATCCAAATTTGTCCGTCTTGGTCGGTTCAGGATCGACACCTAACTTTTCGGCGAATGAAATTGTTTTTCTTTCCATGGCGTTTGATTCCAGTCAGCAGCAGACTTGCCCCTCCAAGTCATCATACCACTACTGCGCGTTTCGGAATAGCGCCATGCCCTGACGCGCATACTGAAAGCCTGCGTCATTGACGCAGGCTTTCAGCGTTGACTGTCTTCGGTTACCCGTCCAGCCAGACAAGCTCCGGAAGCTCGGATGAACACCAAAACCAATCCGATCAACCGCAGTAAAAATGAAACGTTGCAATCCTTTAAGTTCTTTTGTCTGGTGTTGATCCCAATTCAGGCAAACTTCTTCAGAATTTCGCCTTGAAATAAATCGACTTCGACACTATAAGTATCTTGATTGCCAGGTAAATGTAGATGTGTCGTTTGGCAAGTATTTTTTCCTATGAAAGCAGCAGTTTTGCACGAACCGCATCAACCACTCATCATCGAGGAGGTTGATATATCCAACCCAAAATCGCGCGAGGTCCTGATTCGTACCGCCGCTGTCGGGGTCTGTCATTCGGATTTGCACTACATTGATGGCCATTACGCAACTCCGTTACCAACTGTGCTTGGGCATGAGGCCTCAGGCATTGTGGAAAAAGTCGGTTCGGAGGTGAACTATGTGAAACCAGGTGACTATGTCATAACCTGTCTCTCGGTTTTTTGTGGTTACTGTGAATTTTGCGTAACCGGCCGGCCGTTCAGCTGCGCCAATCCAAAAACCGCGCGGGCAGACCATGAGTCACCGCGGTTGTCGCAAGATGGGAAAGTTGTTCACCAGTTTTACGATCTGTCCTCATTTGCTGAACAGATGCTGATTCATGAACATGCTCTGGTAAGGATTCGAAGAGATATGCCGCTTGATCGGGCTGCGCTGATCGGGTGTGCGGTAACGACCGGTGTCGGTGCCGTAGTCAACACTGCAGACATTGAAGTCGGCGCGACTGTTGCCGTAATCGGATGTGGAGGCGTCGGACTCAGTGCAATAAATGGTGCTGCGATTGCCGGTGCCGGGCAAATCATTGCCATTGATGTTGCGGACTCGAAACTTGAGGTTGCCCGGCAGTTCGGAGCAACCGATACCATCAACAGTATCGATCTTGATCCAGTGGAAATGGTGAGGGAATTGACATCCGGTGGTGTCGAGTACTCGTTTGAGGCATTGGGGACGAAACCGACCAGCGAGCAAGCGTTTGAAATGCTGCGCCGATCTGGCGTGGCGACGATTGTCGGAATGGTGCCAGAGGGACAGATGATTGAAATCGAAGGTGCTGAACTGATTAACGACAAGCGGTTGCAGGGATCCAATATGGGGTCCAATCGATTTCGCGTAGACATGCCGCGCTACGTGGATTTCTACCTGCGAGGCCAATTGAAGTTGGACAAGATGATTTCAAAGCGCATCGCGCTTGAGAATATCAATGAAGCCTTTGATGACATGAAGCGAGGTGAGATTGTTCGTTCCGTAATAGTCTTCAATCAGGAGTGATTCAAGTAGGCGCAGATTGCCTTGTCATGCAATCGTGAGCAATTGAATCTAAGGTTCTGTCAATACTATGGAGGGTTTGACCTATGTTATCTGCAAGTAAGTGGACCGGGATGATGACGCATGTCCGCTTGATATTTGTCTTTGTCGTCTGTCTGTCGGGTGTCGCGTATGCCGGCGAATCACCACAAATCACGTCTTTGGCCGTTGATAATCCCTCACGTCTCCTCTTTGTCGGAAACAGTTACCTTTATTACAACAATAGCCTCCACGATCATCTGTTTCGGATGGTTGTTTCCGCCGGGTTATACGATCAGGCTGATATGACGATCAAATCCGTCACCATCAACGGTGCCAGACTCCGCCATCACGATGTGGAAAGTTATCTCAAACCGAACGCACTCGGTTCGGATGAACCGTTTCAGGTGGTGGTTCTACAGGGGCATAGTACCGCCGCGTTGACGGATGATCACCGCGCGCAATTCGCCGATTCTGTCAGACAGTATGCGCAATTCATACGTCGCCAAGGCGGCGAAGTGATACTGTATATGACCCCAGCTTATGTGTATCCTCATAAGCTTCAACGCAGTGATATGATCAGGGATATTGAGTCTCTGTATACGACTGTGGGAAATGAAGTCGATGCACTGATCATTCCGGTGGGCCTCGCATTTGAGGAAGCTTACCGTCGGCGTCCGAATATTAGGTTACACGAGGCATATGACGGGACGCATCCAACCCTGCTTGGTACCTACCTGGGAACGGCTACCGTGTTTGCGTGCCTATACAATCAATCTCCGGTGGGCAACAGTTACGATTATTTTGGTGAGATTGATACCGATACAAGAGTGTTTCTGCAAAACGTGGCGCAGGATGTGGCAACGAAATTCTGCCAGCACGCCTCTTGATGCATCAATAACGGACGATGATTGTGCGGTAGTCTTGGCGAAGGTCAATTTCACTGCAATCAATAACCCAATTCAGGATTGACCGGGTTTTGCAGTGATTTGCCTGAGAGGAAAAGTCGAAGGTTGCGAAAAAACAGCGACAATGTCATCGGTACGTAGGAATTTCCGTCATCAGCGGAAATATGCGGTGTGACAATCAGGTTCCTGGTTGTCCACAGACGTGAATCAGCGGCGATAGGCTCGGGATCGAACACATCCAGTATGGCGCCACCGAGCGTGCCCTCATCCAACTTGTCACAAAGCGCATCGTAATCCATTACAGATTCCCTTCCGATATTGACAATTCCGGCGGTGGTCTTCATCAGGTCAAGCCGCGCACGCGACATCAGACCGCGGGTCAGTGGTGTGTCTGGTGTTGCGATCAGCAGGTAGTCGGCATCGGGTAACACATCGTCGAGCTGTGCGGTAGTCACCACCCGGTCACATCCTTCCACACGACTGCCGGAACGGTTCACACCGATCACCTGCACATTCAACTGCCTGACTTTGCGGGCCGTCGAACCGCCGAGTGAGCCTGTTCCCAGGACTACCAGTGTCTTGCCGGCAATGGGTGATGAGTAGAGCGAATCGTAAACCGCGTTGCGCTGATTGAACACCACCGAGGGAATGTGCGAATGCAGCATCAAGACGGCCATCAGGCCGAATTCGCCAGCTTTGGCCACATGGACACCCTTGTTGTTGGTCAGTGTCACCGGTTCCGGCAGCCAGTTCATTGGCAGCAAATGCTCGACACCGGCCCCGATACAGTGAATCCAGCGCAGACGAGGGGCGACACTGCCCAGCGCCTCAGTCGGCAGATCCCATGTCAGCAAGATGTCCGCGTCGGACATGGACGACGTAAAGTTGTCGGTGTCCCAGTCGACAAAGAACTCAACTTTGCCCGCGAGATCCGGAAACTCAGCAAGTGCGATATCAATGCGTTCCTGCGATATGGTGAATACAGCCTCACCCTCGGGAGTATTGGGAAACGAACCCGGTCGCCAGCGGTTGTTCTTGACATGTACCTTCATTGGAATGACTCTGTTCGGTCGATGCCGTGCACTTCAAGATCCTTCAGTCGGTCGATGATCTCGTCATCACGACTTTCTTCATTGGCGGCCTCTGCGGCGAACTGCAAATCCATCACTGCCTTACCGATCCGGTCAAGATATGCCTGATCATCCTCGCCACTTCTCGCTGGCAGGGCCAGGACCGTGTCCTGGCCATAGGTCTTTACGAAGTTGCCGCCCGATCTGGTCGGCTGCGGCGGGTTGATTTGGTCGGCCAGTGCGCGAACCTGTTTACGTATGCGCCTGCGGTAAAGGGCGATACCCCGATCCGTCGGCATCAGGTTCTCACCCTTGTGGGTCGAAATGCCGCCCATCCCTTCAACCGCCTCTGAATCCGCCGGAAAGCGTTTCTTGTCCTCCAGGCTACGATCAATCACTTCGCCTTGCTCGATCATCTCGTAACCTTCCCTGGTGTTGTATTGATGCGGGTCCCAGCGACTGCCGAAATTCGCCCACGCGTAGACGATCGAGTTCTCGTCATCAACCGGTACAACCCACCGGGTGAAGCAGGAACGGCCGAAATAAATCTGCTTTTTACCATCTGCGGCAAAGGCTGAACCGGCTTGTGTAAAATTCGGGAGAATCAACTCATTGACCCGAACCCATACATTGTCACCAACGCGGCGGGTTGCAGAGCCCAGGAAGTGGTTTTCGTGCCGCTCGTAGAATTGCAGCACACCCTCAGCTTTCATGCCTTCCGAAAACTGTGGGTGACTGTTTCGGCTGTGAAGGTAGGTGGTGTGAGTCGGGTCGAGAATTGCGTCCAGAATCTGAATCCAGTTGCACCTGTACGGAGCCTTGTAGACTGCGCTGGTCATGTCCTCGTAAAGGCATGCGTCATATATCGGGAAATCAGGCTGATCGTCAGGCGGTCCCATATAGGCGAAAATCAATCCGCGGTATTCGATAACGGGATAGGCGCCAAGCCGCGCAGTCTTGCGCAGCATGTCAGCAGTCTTGGAGCTCTCAGCCGGCATCTCCAGGATCTCACCATCAGGCGCGAACAGCCATCCGTGATAACAGCATCGGATTCCATTGTCCTCGCATTTGCCGTATTCCAGCGACGCGCGCCGGTGAAGACAATGTTTGTGTACCAGTCCGATCCTGTCCCGCTGCTCTCCGTAGCGAAACAAAACCAGATCTTCGCCGAGAATCCTGATCGCTTCAGGCAACTCACCCAACTCTTCGGTGGTATAGACAGGATGCCAGAATCGGCGGTAATATTCACCGGCAGGTGTTCCGGGCCCAATTCTCGCGATTTCCTCATCTGCCGCAGCCGGCTGCGACTGCGCGTATCCACTGAATCTGCCATCCATGACCTGCGGTCGAACGTCCTTCTTGAACATAGTCGTTATCCTTTTGGGTTGAAGTATCTATCGGTAAAGCACTAAACAATTCTCGGTGGGAACGTCACTATCCGTCTATCCCCACCAATCTATCACCTCCATTTGGGAGTACGAGAGGCTGGTTGATCGAATTGACACTCTGATCAAACCGACTCAATCCAGTAATTCGCGAATTGCCAGGTCCAGGTAATCATGAAATTCAGGGTCGTTACCCGGTGAGGCGACGCAATGCCCCCACGGAGATTCGTAAATTCGAAGCTCTCCGTTCGGAATGTGTTCGATTTCGAGCTGGTTATCCTCCGGACGAAAATACAGATCATTGTCACATGCAATGATGATCGTCTTTGCCTTGATTCCATTCAGTGCCGCAACGAAATCGCCACCGTAAGCGGGTTGCGAGCTGATGTCGCCATTCTGCCAGGTCTTGAGCTTGCACAGCAGATCGTTGGCATCCCAATCTAAGTGGTCACGCTCCCAATCCTGCAGCAATTCCTCCGCAGTCGCAAACCCCTTGAGTTCAAACATTCGGTTTCGGTAGAAGGTCTGTGAAAAAGCCCAGCCGGCATAGACCCGACCGAACGCCTTGAGACCCTTGACCGGTGGTGTGGTGTATTTACCCTCATCATAGACCGCATCAGCAGTGAGTGCCGACTTGACACCTTCGAGAAATACGATGTTGTGTTCGGAAGTTCTCGCCGAACCGCAAAAAGGAAGTATCGCGCTGACAAAATCGGGAAACTGCGCGCCCCACTGAAACGCCTGGCATCCGGCCATTGACCAACCTGCAACCAAGGCGATCCTGTTTACGCCCAGTTCTTCGGTAAGCAGACGGTGCTGTGCACGTACATTGTCATATAACGTCACCTGGGGAAATCTCGCCGCATCGAATGGTGGTGGAGTGTTGCTGGGAGACGATGAGATTCCGTTGCCGAACATGTTTACTGACACCACGAAATGTCGCGCAGGGTCAATCGCCCGTCCGGGTCCGAAAAAGCCCTCGTTGCGTATGTGCGTTCCAGTGTAGAACGTAGGCAACAATATCACGTTGTCTCGGTCTTGATTGAGCTTTCCGTAAGTCTTGTAAGCGAGCAACGCGTTCGGCAGTACTGCACCAGACTGGAGTTCGAAACTGCCGAGAGAAAAACTTTCGTGGCCTGTGGTCATCATCACTCGTTCAAGTCATCTTGTCTGGCGGAAAACTCGGGTTATTGTTCCACATCGCTGGCTTCCTCTCGCATCATATGCAGAATTTTTCGTTCAATCTCGTAATAACCCGGTGTCTCGAACAATTCTTCCTTGCTGGGAATCCTGCGTCCCTGCTTGAACTCCATGGTCAATATCTCACGGATTCGACCAGGGTGTCTTGACATGAAAACGATTCGATCAGCGAGAAACAATGCCTCCGAAATATCGTGAGTGACCAACACGACCGTCATCTGTGATTCATCAATGATGTCCAGTATCAATTCCTGCATATGCCAGCGCGTCTCCGCGTCCAGTGCGCCGAAAGGTTCATCCATAAGCGAAATTTCCGGTGAGTTGGCCAGCATCCGCGCGATCGCGACGCGTTGCTTCATACCACCAGACAGCTGTTTTGGATATGCCTTGCGAAACCGCTCCAACTTGACTTTTTTGATGAAGAAATCCACCCGTTCGCGTCGTTCAACCGGGTTCACCTTGTTCAGACGCAATCCATATTCCACATTTTCTTCGACCGTCAGCCACGGAAATGAAGTGTAACTCTGAAAGACCATGCCGCGTTCCTGACTGGGACCGGCAATCTCCTTGCCGTTGAAGCTGAGGGCTCCGGAGGTTGGATCGACAAGCCCGGCCATCATATGCAAGACTGTTGTCTTGCCGCAGCCGGACGGGCCCAGCAATACGCAAACCTCGTTGTCAAAAACTTCCATGGATATGTCCTTCACCGCCACAACCGGCTCGGCGCGCTTGAGCATGTATTGTTTCGACACATGCTCAAGCACCAAGTTGCTGCGGTGCACCTGTTCCAGGTAACCGGTACCCATAGTAGTCAATGAAAAGAGTGCTGCACGGGCGTTAATACACTCCGCGCAGCAGGTTTTCTAGCCTCTGTAGCCTGAATCATAGAGCTCCTTGAGCAGGTCGCAGTTTACGCCCTTCTCAACAGGATTCCGACTCTCGAGAAAGCCGAACTTGAGCCACCAGTCAGACATGAGTTCGTAGTGAGCGCTCATCTGACCGTTGGTTTGGTTGAACGGAGGATTACCGGGAGCCGAACCACAGAAACGTGCCGCTTCAAGGAAGTCATAAATGTAGAGTCCGCCGTCAAGTCCGGTTCCATCCTTACCGATGACCAGTTCAACGTCCTCGATGCTCATCTTCATTCCTTTCGCAATAATTTCGTTGCCTTGTGTTGGATTTTCTTTCCACCAGGCAATCGCATCGTACAGTGCCCGCATGGTATCCAATGCGACATCGTGACGTTCTTCGATGAATTTGGCGTTCATGTAAAGGCCGTCGGCAATGACCGCTTGAGAGGTCCAGTAATCTTCTCGCGATTGAGACAGTACCTTGGAACCCTCAAGAGCCTTGAGCACGTTGCTGCCGTATGGTTCCCAGAACTCAGATGCGGCAACATCTCCGCCGATCATGGCGGCAAATGCATCATCCGCGATAATATTGGAATATTCAACCGAATCAAAAGGAAATCCGTTTCGTTCCAGCCACATGGCAACATAAATCTGTGCCAGTCCGCCTTCAACCACGGCTACTTTCTTTCCCTTGAGATCTGCCGGACCTTCGATACCCGGTGCGACCACGATCTTGTCAGTTCCATACGACAAGTTCGCAAAAGCAACCAGTTTCAGCGGCATGTTGCGTTCAGCCGCGATCGGAGAAAACTCAACCGTGCTCGAGACCACATCCATCCTGTCAGCGGTCACGAGGTTATAGCTTTCGTACGGGTCTTCGATAGTCTGGTATTGGATATCGAGATTCGGCGCGAGATTCTTGTCCCGGGCGATGAACCAAAAGCCGTAACCCGGCCATGTAAAACCGGAGATCTTGACCTCTTCGGCCGCATTGGCCGGCAGGGCGAAAGTCAGCAAGCTCGCGCATGCGAGTATTAATGTAGCGATTGATTTTTTTGTTGTCATTTCTCATGTACCTCCAACTTCAAAATCGGGTGAAAAAGTATTGACAGTTAAGATTGGTCTGCATTGATGTCAGACCGGAAAAATTGTGTCGGTTGGCTTTGACATCGCGTCAATTACCATCAAGATACGGGAACAGCATACGTCGCAGGCGGCGCAACAGAATATCGAAAACCAATCCGAGCAAGCCGATCGTGATGATGCCAGCCATGATCTCGTCGATGTGCACGAATCGCTTGGCGCGCATCATCATTGCGCCAATGCCGGACTCCGCAGCGACAATTTCGGCAATGACCAGATAGGTCCAGCTTACCGCGAGCATCTGACGCATGGCGGTCAGTATGTCCGGTAACATTGCCGGTACAACCACAGTCAGCAGCACTTGTTTGCGGTTGCCTCCCAGAGTCAGGGCCGAATTGACAAAATCGGCGGGTACGGACTTGGCATAGTCCATGATGAGTGTGATCAGGAACCACACCACACCGAGAAACAGCAAAGCCAGTTTCTGTTCTTCGCCCGCGCCAAGCCACATCAGCAGCAGGGGAATGAATGAGGGCGCCGGAAGATAGCGGAACGCCGAAACCAACGGGTTGAAGAATGCCTCGACTCTGCGAAACGTACCCATCATGATGCCCAGCGGGATTGCAAACAGACAAGCCAACGCAAAACTGGCTACGATCCGGAACAGGCTCATCCCGACGTCGTGCAGGTAGTTCTTGACCGTAAACAACTCGATGAAACTCGCGAGAACTGTGAACGGACCCGGCAACAGGACCGCATTGGTCACTTTCAACAGGACTGCGAGTTCCCAAATTCCAAAAAAGACAAACCACGCGGCCAATCCCAAACGTATGGTGCTGACCAGCGAAATCGCCCGGTTGAACTCGAAGAGTCGAGACTTGCGACCGCTTATCCTTGCCGGTGCGGACTGCACGTTGCTCATACTGGATCACTCATGTCGGTTCGCAGTGGTCGAAAACACTCAACCTGGTTTTTGTTGGTTAATACAGTCTCAGGTACTCCTGAACTTCCCAATCAGTAACTGACTGGTGGTACCGCTCCCATTCGTCGACTTTATAAGCGATATAGGACTGGCGCATACCTTCGCCCATGACTTCCTGTGCGAGTTCGTCTGTGGCCAGCGCCGCGGTGGCGGCACTGAGATTTCGCGGCAGCCGGCGGATTCCGGCTTGCTTGAATTCGGCGTCGGTCATCTGATACAAGTCGCGGTCAGTTGCCGGACCGGGGTCGATCTTGTTGACGATGCCTTTCACTGCTGCTTTCAGTGTCATCGCAAGACCCAGATAGACATTCATGCACATGTCGGCAGCACGGTTCTCGATGCAGTAGCGACTCTGTGGCAGACGAAACTGGGCCGACCGGTTGTTGTGACCGTAGGTGATATTGGTCGGTGCCCAGGTTACTGTTCCGCCTTCAAATCCACCGACCCGCGGTACCAGCCCGTTATAGGAATTCACTGTCGGGCAGGTAATGGCAGTAAGCGCGTCCGCATGCGTCATCAGGCCCCCGACTGCGTGAAGCGCTTCATCCGACCAGCCGGACCCATCCGAGCCGAAGATATTTTTTTCCGGAGCGTCCACCGACAGCATTGAGAAATTGATGTGTGCGCCTGAGCGCCAATCACCGGTGGTCGGCTTGGGCATGAAAGTGATGAACATGCCATGCTTCTTTGCGACTTCCTTGAGCAGAATCCGCAAGAACACCAGCCGGTCTGCCATTTCCAGAGGATGGGTGTAGTGAAAGTCAAGCTCAAACTGCGAATAGGCACCTTCTGCCACGACGTCATGCAGATTCCAGCCGAGACCCTCGAGAATGTCGATCATGTCCCTGAAGAAAAACATGGAGTCGAGCGAGTACTCGACATCGTAGCCAAATGCCTGTCGGCGCGGTCTGACACCATTCAGGGGGTCGTTGTCGATCGCTTTGACCGGATTGCCATCGTTGTCGTAACGCATCGCGATGAATTCCGGTTCGATACCAGCCATGCCCAAAAAGCCGGCTTGGGCGCCATCGCGAATCGCTCGCTTCAATGCCTGACGCGGACAATGATCGTAGGGTTTGCCTTCCCAGAAAAGATCGGCAAATATGATCGCCATGCTTTTGTCCCACGGACACACATATACCGCATCAAGATCCGGCACCATGATCTGGTCGGAATCCGCCGGTGTCAGTTCGGGAACATACGAGATGGAATGTACCGCGAACTGCGGTCCCTTGCCTTTGCACAGCAATTCAAAGTCACTCATCGGCACGGGCTTGGTTTTCGGAATGCCGAAAAGGTCAATCCAGCTCGACAGAACGTACTTGACTCCTTCGGCTTCAAGCTGTTTGCGTACCGCAGCGATACGCTCGTCTGAGGGCAGGGCGTCGGCAAAGTTTTCAATATAGGGATTCATCAGCTATTCTCCTTGCATAGGCGCTGGTTGGCTTTTTTAGGGTTCAACTCCACTCGTACTTGAGTAGGAACTGGTTCTTGAAATTCTTCAGTCCCGACATGACCTCACTCGATGCGATGTCGGGTTGGACATGAATTTCCGTTTCCAGAAAATCGTGAAAACTGCACATACTGTTGGTGACTACTTCGACCAAAAGGTCGAAACGTCCGGTTACCCATAGAATGTAGACAACATCGGGTGATTCACCGATTCGTTTGGCAACTTGGTCAACCGAGTGATTGGCTGCGACTCTTACGCCGATGATTGCATCTGCCTGGTAGCGTACCACGGTCGGGTCGACCAGCGCCACAATCCGAAGAGCTCCGGCGTTTTTCATCGACTGCACCCGATTGCGCACCGTACCCTCCGACACGCCCAGTGTTGTAGCAATCTCCCGGTACGGACGACGTCCGTCATTTTGAAGCATCTTGACGATCTCGCGGTTGAGGTCGTCCTCAATCGCTGCTATACCGTTCAACTTCTGATTTGCAGGTGACCGCGACTCAGTCTTGATCATTGTGAATTCATCAAAATACTGTTTATTATTTGTTGAATAGTGAATATACTACATCAAATACTGCGAAACGATGAATTTTTTTGCAATACAAGTTGCGAATACAGAAATCGTCGATGGTTTGATATTGGCTCATAAAGGCATTTGATGAATTTCGACATCACGTTGCTGGAACACTTCGAAAGGACCGGGAAAACGCTCCACGGCCTGCCTGGCGCAGCCTACACAGATGATCGATTTTTCCATCTTGAGCTGAGCCGGATTTTCGCACGGGAGTGGGTATTCGCAGGTTTTGCCCACGGGATGGAAAAGGTGGGCGATGTCCGACCGATCGAGGTGGGGGGATTTCCGCTGTTCCTGCTACGCGCAGAGGATGGGAATATTGCCGCCTATCACAATGTTTGCCGACATCGGAATACGCAACTGGTGGGTTCTGACTGCAATACCGGCCGGCAGATTCGATGTCCATATCACCACTGGAGCTATGATCTTTGCGGAGCGCTGAAAAGCGCCCCTTATTTTGGCGGTCGCACCCGCGAGCTGCCCGTTGACTTTCGTTTTGAGGAATATGGATTGCTGCCGGTGCACTGTCAGGTCTGGCATGATTGGATATTTGTCAAACTGGCTTCAAGTCCGTTGCCGTTTGAGGACTTTCTGGCTCCGATCAAGAATCAGTTGGGGTTGACCGATGTCTCTGAGTTCGAGCCGGTGACGACGATAGACATGGGTGTCGTTGATTGCAACTGGAAGTCATTGATGGAAAACTACATCGAGCCATACCATGTCCAGTTTGTACACAAGGACACGACTGACCAGCCGCTGACCGGGCACTACACGGTGGTCGACAGGCACTGCCTTGGCAGTGCATTTGATTCGGAAGAGTCAGATGTGACTCGGGTGCGCGAGGGCACCTTGGGTGTGACTTCGCACTATCTGACGCTGTTCCCGAACTTCGTTCTGGGCACATACCAACCGGATCAATTGGGGGTGCATATCAATACACCGCTCAGTGTCTCGACCACCCGACAGAGCCGGGTGATTTACATTCACAGGGAATCGCAGTATAGTGATAATCAAATCAAGCAGCTGGAGGATCTTTGGTACAAGGTGCACCTGGAAGACCATGAGATGTGCGAGCGAATGCAGCTCGGACGCCGGTCTCCGGTTGCCAGTACTGGCGGGGTGCTCTCACCGCACTGGGAAAACAGCGTACGCAAGTTTCAGGAACTAGTAGTCCGATCAGTTGCACCCGCACTCGCAAATACTGACAAAGGAGGTAATCCATGAGTGAGCCAAAACCTGACTTTCGACTTGACCACACCATGATCCGCGTATTCGATCAGGAAAAAACACTGGATTTCTATACCCGCATCCTTGGCATGAAAATCCTGCGGCAGAACGAGTATCCGGAAGGTCGGTTTACCAACACCTTCATCGGATATCAGGGCGAGGACGAGGGAACAACGATCGAAATGACCTACAACTGGGATCAGCAAGAGCCGTACGACATGGGCGATGCCTGGGGGCATCTGGCGCTCAAGGTTTCCGATGTCTATGCGACTGCGAATTATCTCAAGTCACAGGGTGTAGAATTTGTGCGCGAGCCGGGCCCGATGAAGGGCGGTACCCGCGTGATCGCATTCATCAAGGATCCCAACGGCTACAAGATCGAGTTGAACGAACCCATCGGCGGATGAAGCGCTGTGTCGGGGTGCGTCTCGACGCACCTGGTCGCGTTATCGGTAACCGACCAGTTCAAGATAACCGGAACCGACAATGCGATCAGCTCCTTCACGACCTGCAACTTTGACAGCGCCTTCCCAGTAGCGGAAAATGCGATCATGTTCCTGGTTGTCGATAACCGGTTCAATCTCCAGCGATAGGTTCCTATTCGGAATATTGAGGGTCCACGAAACCGGATAACTGACCCGCGTATGCGGATTTGTCCAATTCCTCACCGGTTGGAATTCGATTTCGTGAATCCTGAGCCGTTCGGTACCGCCGTTTTTGTCGACCAACGTGCCCTCACTGGTTCCAAAGGCGTTTCCGTCCTGCGTTCGCAACTGATAGTACATCAGTTCCCGCCCGTCGTCGAACTGTAACGAAACCCAATCCCAGCCGACCAGTTGGTCGTCCAGTGCCGACGTCGACCATTCGTGGTCCATCCAGCTCAGGCCGCTGACCGCTTCAGCCCTGTCGCCGATGTGGATGTGCCCGCTTGTTTCCATACGGGTGAGTGAATAGTAGTGCGACGCGTTTCCAGGCGCATGTCCTTTCTGGCTGTACCCCCGATCTGCCTGATAGACGACAGGTTTGACACTCTTCAGGTTCAGATCGATTGAAAAACCGTCTGCTTTTGCTTGCAGTTTCAATTGCAAGCAACCGGTACAGTCGGAAATCAGGTTGCCCTCGGCCGACCAGTGATTGACATGTGCCACAAAAGGTGACGCTGAGACCCGGGCCAGGCCTGCCGCGCCTCGGGCGAAGATCTCATCAGAGTGGAATTTGTTGCCTGAGGTGTCTGTCAGTGCCACATGAGCCATGTAGATCTGGTTTGTTTCCCACTCTGAGCCGGTTTCAGTTTTCGCCTTTGCGTTGGCCTGTCGAAAAATCGTGAACTGATAGCCATAGTGTTTGCCATCGGATGAGACTGTGTTGCCGGTGAAATACCACCACTCGGTGCGAAATTCCGGATGCGGGCCATGATCTTCGGGAAAAACAAACTCACGCGGCTCGTTGACGACAGCAAAGTCATGATCGTCAAGTTGCAGGATGTCTTCGGTTATGGACAGTCGGGCCGGGCGCGGCTGTGGCGCGTCTGGTCTGAGCAGGACCCACGTCGCCGCCGCGACCGACAGCACACACACCACAACTGCAATGAAAGGTCGAACCGATACCACAGCTTCAGTCAATTCCCTGCAATGCCATGGCCGGAACCTTACGGACCTGCCGCCATGCTGCGATTGTTCCGGCAATTAATGCTGCGATGACTGCCAACGCCACCGCTTCGATCAGAATCAACGGGTCCAATTGCATTTTCATGGTCCAGCCGAATGAGCGTTGCTCGATCACCCAGATCAGCAGCCAGGCCATCAGGATGCCAATCGGAAGCGAAAGCATTCCTGCAAGAAGTCCCATGACACCGGTTTCAATACTTGCGACAGACCAATTTCGAAGCACTGTGAAACCAATTGTTCTCAATACGACAAGTTCCCTCTCTCTTTCAATCTGCAGTGTCGCCAACGCTGACAGGACAGCCACGAAAGCGACGATGATCGCAAGGGTTCGCAGGACATAGGTGATCGCGAAGGTCTGATCGAAGATCTGCATTGAGGCTTCGTGAAGCTCCTGATTTCGCCACACCCGCGCCTGTGGCGACTGTATGCGCTGTTCAATGGTGTCTGAGAGTGCCGCCAAGTCAGTTTGCGGGTCTGCAAACAGGGCAACGGACGAAATGGTGTGATCACCAAAATGGCTGACATAGACATCGCGATGGATCGCAACAATTCCTTGGTCTGAACTGTAGTCGTAAAAGACTCCCGCGATCGGGAACCGAACAGGGCTTTTCCCGATCAGCAGCTCCACGGTATCTCCCACCCGGACATCGTTGCGATAAGCGTACGGTTCGCTGACGATCACGGCACCGGCCGTGAATTGTGTCCAGACGTCGTTATCGGTTTGTTCCTTGAATTGGAATCCGCGGAACGCGTCTTCTCCGTAGTCAACTGCGAATACGGTGGTTTTCCCTGAAACGGTTGGTATCGTCGCCCACTTTGCGACTCCGAATGCTGTCAGGCCATCAAGCTCCTGAAGTTGCGCGATATCCTCGAGTTTGAGGCCGGTATCAGATTGTGATGGCGTGGTGATGTAGACATCCCCCCTGAGGCGGCTGGTCAGCCATTGGTCGACCGTCAGACGGAAACTGCTGACCATGATGTCAACTCCGATAACTGCCGACAAGGCGAGACACAGCACTGCAATCGTAATGGAAGTCTGTCCCGGTCGCGACGAGAACGCCCGGATTGTCATCAGGCCCTGTACGCCTAATCCTCGCCTGATGAGGGGGCGCAGCAGTCGTTTCAACCGGTCGGTTATCAATGGAACAAGCTGGAGATACCCGATAACGATCAGGAAGATGCCGGCGAATCCGAGAACGATGCTGCGCTGATTCCCCCACAGCAGCAACGCCCCTGCGACCATCCCCCCGCATCCGACTGCGAAAGACCTGATACCGGGCCCTGTCGAGTAATGTTCGACTCGCGACCGTCCGACCGCCACCGCAGGCGGCATGGATGAAATTGTACGAATCACCGCCAGTGCCAAAAGCACCGGTGTGACGATACCCAATATGATCGCCTTGGTCACTGTAATCGGTGACAATACGGCAATATCTGCGGATATCGGAAAATATAGGGTCGCGATGGATTGCTCAACAAGTTCCAGCAGAACTACGGACAGCTGAATTCCAATCGCAAGCCCGATTGCGGTCGCGATCGCACTGATGATCACGACCTCAAGCAACGCGCAAACAATGATATCCCTTGGCAGCGCACCCAGTATCCGAATCAGTCCGATGTGCCGCTGGCGGCGATTAATCATAAAGGATGTGGTGTTGTAGATGAGAAACATCGCAACCAGAAATGCCAGCAATCCCAGAGCGGTAAGGTTGATTTGGAATGCCCGAGTCAACGCGACTTGCGAATCGTTCTGCTGGGATTGGTTTTCGATGTAAACATCGTCGGGCAGGGCGGACTGAGTCAGTTCGATCTCGGCCGACTCATCGAATAGGGCATGAATTGCGGACAGGTAACCGCGACGGTCAAGCACGATCTGGGCGGTAGCGATATCTGTAAGGAGAAGATATCGAAGCGATTGTGCTTGCAGGGGATTTGCCGGCTCCAACAGGCCAATCAGTGTCAGATTGAAATCATCTTCGGCACCTGAGATCGTGATCGTCTCTCCGACCGACCAGCCGAGCAATTGAGCAGTTTGTGGTGTTGCCATTACCGTGAATTGGTTGCCGATCAGGGTCGCGGCAGTTCCGATACCGACTTCGCTCCAGATCTGGTTTGAACTGACGTTGATTTCGGCCAACGGGTCTATACCGTACAGTCGAAGCCGCGGCTTGCCTGTTTGACCTGATTCAATCAGACCATCAGCGACCGGCGTGACATCAAGTCCGAGATCGACACGCAGATGTCGATACAGCTCTTGTGCTATTCGACCGGTGATTCTGTGTGTGGTTGTGCCGTAGATGGTCTCATTGGCGGCGAGAAAACTCTTCTTCGCGCTGTCATTGGCGATGTCAACTGCGGCGACTGTGGCGACGCCCAGGGCAACTCCGACTATGGACAATAAGGTGAGCGCGGGACGACGCAGAATCTCGCGCAGCCAGGAAACGAATATGAGCCTCATGACTGCGGATCGGGGTGATCGAATGATCCGAACCGCAACGGCCAGACTTCATCCGCCTGACTCGCGATTTCCCTGCTGTGAGTGACCACAATGACTGTTCGCTGATGTGCGGTGTAGCGCAATGCTTCGAGAACCTGACTGGCGCTGTCGTAGTCCAGGTTGCCTGTAGGTTCGTCGGCAAGCAGCAGTTCAGGTTCGTGTACAACGGCTCTGGCAATGGCGACCCGCTGTCTTTCTCCGCCTGACAGTACTTGTGGGTAGTCATCTGCGCGGTCCCTCAGTCCAACCCGGTCCAGAATATGCATCACTCGATCCTGACGGCTGTCCATGCCGGCGAGATCCAAGGGCAGTTGAACATTCTCCTGTACCGTAAGGGAAGGAATAAGGTTGAAGAACTGAAATATGAACCCGATCGTTTCTCTTCGAAGCAGAGTTCTTTGGTGTTCGGTGGATTCGTTGATGGCACAGCCGTTGATTTCGATCGTTCCGCTGTCCGGCAGGTCAACTCCGGCGATAAGGTTCAGCAGGGTTGACTTGCCAGAGCCGCTTCGGCCGACTACCGCGTGAATGCCACCTCGTCTGAATCGGGCATTGATGTCAGCCAGTACAGATCTGTGATTGTCACCTTCAAGAAAGGACTTGGAGACGTCCTTGAGGACTACAATCGGTGAGTTTTCCGTGGATTCGTTCAAGGGCAGTGCAGGCTGTTCAGCAGATTAGCGATCATCTGATTCAGGCTTTTGGCTCACTCACTGGCAAATCGGGTACCTGAAACTGATTGGTCCGGGTGAAAGTATGATACTTCCATATTACAGGCTTGGGTATTGGCCGACAAGATCAGTATTTTTCGTTGCAGGGACCCTCAGAGTTCGTAAAATTTGAAAAGTCGGTTGCATTCAATTTGGAGCCGGTATTAATTCAGCAAAGCAGAAATAGCGCCCGAGACCTGTAATCTGCCAACGGCAAATTGGCGTTGCGCATTCGGCAAGTGCAATTGTGCTGATCGGTTCACATTACGGTAAAGGAATCCAGTTTCATGAGCAAGCCACAATTCGACCTGCGTTTCATTCGCAGCCAGTTTCCGAATATCGGTGATTGGGCCTTTTTCGAAAACGCGGGCGGCACTTTCGTTCCATCGACGGTCAGCGATCGCGTCTATGACTACATGCGCTGCAATCAGGTTCAGCCCGGTGCGCCTTATCGAGCGTCAGCTCAAGCGCAGCAGCGCATTGACCGCAGTCATCAGAAACTCGCCGAACTGGTCAATGCCGCCCCTGAGGAAGTCATCGTGGGTCACTCGACCACCATGAATGTGTACGTCCTGGCCAATGCGCTGAAACCTTCACTGAAAGCAGGCGATGAGATAGTCGTTACCAACCTTGACCACGAACCGAATATCGGCTCATGGCGCAGGCTTGAGGATGCGGGAGTGACAATCCGGCAATGGGAGATTGACCCTGACACAGCGGATCTTGGGGGAGTGGAAAAACTCGCGCCTTTACTTTCAGATCGAACCCGTCTTGTGTGCTGCACCTGGTGTTCGAATATTACGGGCGCAATAAACGATATTCGGTCGATTGCTGATCTGGTGCATTCGGCCGGTGCGTTGATTTGCGTCGATGCTGTGGCTTATGCACCTCATCGCGCGTTGGATTTTCAGGCGTCTTCGGTCGACTTCCTTCTATTCAGTCTGTATAAATTGTACGGACCTCATCTGGGCGTGTTGTGCGGCAAAAAGGAACACCTTCTGAAACTGGAAAATCAGAATCATTTCTTTTTCACCAAGTCCGCCTTGCCCTGCAAGCTTCAGCCGGGCGGTTATCTGCACGAAACAGCCGCTTCGATTGAAGGTATCGGCGAATATTTTGACCGCGTTTTTCACCATCACTTCGGTGAATGTGGACGGAGTCTGCACGATCGCTACATCAAGGTGTTCGAAATGTTCGCCGCACATGAAGATGAAATAGCCCGCCCACTGATGGATTATCTCAATACGCGCAACGATGTTCGCATCATCGGTCCAGCGCAAGTCGGCGCTGCTTCACGAGTACCGACAATTTCTTTCGCGGTTGAGGGAAAACGCTCCGACAAAGTTGCCGAACAGCTCGGTTATCAAGACATTGGCATCGGCTCCGGCAACTTTTATGCGAAGCGCTGTGTCGATGCACTTGGACTGGACCGGGCGGGCGGAGTCATACGCATCAGTATGGTCCATTACAATTCCGCATCAGAAGTCGAGCGTCTGATCGCGGCGCTGGACAGTATCCTGTAATCCAAGTTCAAAGTTCTAGTTCACCCTGAAAGTGTCAAGTCAATTCTTGCGAACCACACTGACAATCGCGTTTTTGCTTCTGGCAGCAGCAGTTTCGGCCAGCGCAGACCTCAAGCGCGGTACCGCTGCCGAGGCCAAGGACATGGTAGCGCGGGCGATTGCTTACTACGATCAGGTTGGTAGCGATAGGGCATTTGAAAAGTTTACTGACAACCCCGCGCCTGAGTTTTTCGACCGTGATCTTTACGTTTTCGTCATTCGGATTGGCGGGCCGATTGTTGCTCACGCGGCGAATTCATCCTTTGTCGGAGTCGATATCCGACAGTTCGTTGACATTGATTCAAACGAATTCGGCAAGAAAATGTTAAGCACTGCATCCCCGACAGGTACGTGGATCAACTATAAATCGATAACCCTGACTGATGGCGCACCGAGGAAAAAGGCAAGTTGGCTTGTACTGCACGACAATCACCTCTTTGGCGTTGGCATCTATATAGACTGATGTCTTGCAGCAGATTGCCGCCACAATTTCAGTTCTGCGTCTCCTTCAGGCATCTTGGGGTACAGAGAACGTTTTGGTAACGCACCCGCACCCGCAGATTGAAGTCCGGCCTGCCCGGGATATCGCGTCCGATACGATGCCAAGAAATGCAAAGCCACTTGCCACGACAGCGACAAGTTTCCAATAGGTGAGAGGCACCGGTTTGGAGTTGACGAAAACGGCTGTGGACGGAGGAAAGTGCATACTCACGGGATACCGGAAAAGGCACTTTGGTAAACCACTACTGATCGATAGGCATATAATTCGCGGTCACAAGCAGTCGTTGCGCATGTGTGTAGTGCGATATGACGGTCTGCACTGTGTGAGTCCCTTGATTTCTGTCGCAAATCATCGTTGTCAATACGGAAGCTGAACCGAATTATTTTGCCGGCCTTGAAAGTTCCGGCTTAGATACGTCAGGCAGCCATATACGGACCCGTCGATTTGTACCACTAAGACGCATTCACAAATGTTCTCGAAGACGCTGTCGAAGGTTTTTGGCAGTCGAAATGAAAGACTGCTCAAGCAGTTTTCCAAGACTGTCAAGGCAATTAATGAACTAGAGCCGGCCATGCAAGCCATGTCGGATGAGGAGCTTGCCGCGCATACACCGAAACTGAAAGAACTCCTCGAGACCGGCCAACCGATTGACGACATCCTGCCGACGGCTTTTGCAGTCGTTCGCGAGGCGTCTGCAAGAACGCTGAACATGCGGCATTTCGATGTGCAGCTGGTTGGCGGCATGGTGCTTCATCTTGGCAAGATCGCCGAAATGCGCACCGGCGAGGGCAAGACGCTTGTCGCCACACTCCCGGTCTATCTCAACGCGCTGGCTGGACATTCAGTACATATCGTGACCGTCAACGACTATCTGGCCCGCCGGGATGCGCAGTGGATGGGAGCGATCTATTCATTTCTTGGCATTTCGGTTGGTGTCGTTGTTCCCAATATGACCCCGAATGAGAAACAGGCTGCCTACGCCTGTGACGTTGTTTACGGCACGAACAATGAGTTGGGTTTTGACTACCTGCGTGACAACATGGCCTTTAGGGCCAATCATCGTGTTCAGGGAAAACTCACCTATGCCATCGTTGACGAAGTTGATTCGATCCTGATTGATGAGGCAAGAACCCCGCTGATCATATCGGGTGCCGCCGAGGACAGTACAGCACTCTACGCGCACATGAACCGGATTGTTCCAAAACTCACCCAACAGATCGAGGAGGATGGCCCCGGCGATTTTCATGTGGATGAGAAGTCCCGACAGGTGTATCTCACAGATGAGGGACACGAACACGCCGAAAAGCTGTTGGCCACGGCAGGATTGCTGCCCGAAGGCAGCACGCTGTATGATTTCTCGAACGTCGCATTGGTGCATCATCTGCATGCAGCGTTGCGGGCCAATCGGTTGTTTCAGAAGGATGTGGACTACATCGTGCATGAAGGCCAGATCGTAATTGTCGATGAGTTCACAGGAAGGATGCAGCCGGGGCGTCGATGGTCGGACGGACTCCATCAGGCGGTCGAGGCCAAGGAAGGGGTGACGGTTCAGCGCGAGAACCAGACGCTTGCATCCATCACTTTCCAGAACTATTTCCGTCTTTACGACCGGCTTGCCGGAATGACCGGTACTGCGGATACGGAAGCGGAGGAATTTCAGCAGATCTATGGACTGGAAGTGGTGGTGATTCCGACACATATGGAGATGGTTCGGGACGATAATCCTGATCTGGTGTACCGCACGTCTCGAGAAAAATACGCCGCCATTGTCGAGGGCATTCAGAATTGTCGGGACCGCGGTCAGCCGGTCCTGGTCGGCACTGCCTCGATCGAGACATCCGAGTATCTGGCGGGGCTGCTCAGCAAAGGCAGTATTCCGCATGAGGTGCTGAATGCCAAACAACATGAGAGAGAAGCGCGCATCATCGCTCAGGCGGGTCGTCCCGGTGCGGTGACGATCGCCACCAACATGGCGGGTCGGGGTACCGACATCGTTCTTGGCGGCAATCTGGAAATGGAACTCGCCGATGCACAATCTAATAGCGCTGACCCTGAATCCATCAGAATGGATTGGCAAGGTCGTCATGATGCAGTGGTCAGTTCCGGCGGCCTGCACGTACTGAGCACCGAAAGACACGAATCCAGAAGGGTGGACAACCAGCTCAGGGGACGCTCTGGCCGTCAGGGTGATCCGGGCTCAAGCAGATTCTACCTTTCTTTGGAAGACAACCTTCTGCGAATCTTCGCGTCTGAGAAGGTGTCAAGCCTGATGGGTAAATTGGGCATGGAAGAGGGCGAGGCGATCGAGCACAGCTGGGTCAGCAAGGCCATCGAAAATGCACAGCGCAAGGTCGAAGGCAGGAACTTTGACATACGCAAGCAGTTGCTGGAATTTGACGATGTGGCCAACGAGCAGCGAAAGGTTGTATACGATCAGCGAAATGCCCTAATGGATTCGGAAGACATCCGCGATGCGATCGACCTGATCCAGGGTGAATTCGTAGCGTATGTTGTAGATTCCTGCATCCCTAAGGAAACTGCCGACGAGTACTGGGAAGTCGATCGACTTGCCCGCGAAATTGATCATGCGTTCGACCTTAAGTTGCCGATCTCACAGTGGCTGGATGAAGACTCCAACCTGACTCAGGACAGCTTGCTGACGCGAATCAATGAATCCGTTCAGGAACGATACTTTCAACGAATGGAGGAAGTCGGCGAAAATGAGATGAAAGCGGTGGAAAAGGCTGTGATGCTGATGGTACTTGACAACGCATGGAAAGATCATCTGGCCAACATGGATTTCCTTCGGCAGGGCATTCATCTGCGCGGCTATGCCCAGAAAAATCCCAAGCAGGAATATAAGCGCGAGGCATTCGAAATGTTTTCCGACATGCTTCAGAACGTGCGTCATGAAGTCGTGCGAATGTTGTCGCGTGTTCGGATTGCGGCGTCTGACACTGCTGAGACGATCGGTCGTCGCAAAGCTCCGCCGCAGCAGAAAATGCAATTTTTTCATCCGCAATCCGATACCTACGCCGGACAAGAGCCAGCACCCTCACCGCAACCCGGGTCACAATCGGGTTCAGCGGTGCCGGCGAGAAAACCGGTTGTCAAGCAGGTCGTTCGGGAAGGCCGCAAAGTGGGACGGAACGAGCCCTGTCCCTGTGGTTCTGGAAAGAAATACAAGGTCTGTTGCGGGAAGGCGGCCTGATCGATGAGTGTAGGTCTCCAGCCGCCCGGAAACTTACGGCCTGTCGCGGGCATCCGGATCGGCGCCGTCGACGCAGGGATTCGCAAGTCTCCAGGTGAGGATCTTGCGATTTTCGAGATCTCGGGCGAATCCACGATCGCCGGAGTGTTCACTAACAACGAAGCGCGGGCAGCTCCGGTTGATGTGGCGATTGACCACCTGCTGTTCATGGCCGCCGACCAGTGCGGAAAAATCCGCGCCATGGTGGTCAACAGTGGAAATGCCAATGCCGGTCTGGGCAAGACAGGCGTCGACGATTGCCTCCAGGTCTGTCGGAATGTTGCTGACGAGTTGGAAATTCCAGTCGAATCTGTCATTCCTTTTTCCACCGGCGTGATCGGCGAACGATTGCCGCTTGAGAAGTTCGAACAGTCGGTCGGTCGCTGCGTGCAGACTTTGAATGAGGACAACTGGCTGGCCGCAGCCCAGGCAATCATGACCACTGATACCGTTGCCAAGGGTGTCACCCGAGTGGTTGATCTGGGAGATGCGGGTCAGATCGTCATCACCGGAATTGCCAAAGGATCAGGTATGATCAACCCTGACATGGCAACCATGCTGGCATTTATCGCGACAGACGCACAGGCGCCGCTTGATTTCCTTGAAACTGAGTTGCAAACCGCCGTTGACAAAAGCTTCAATCGAATCACTGTGGACGGCGACACGTCGACCAACGATTCCTGTATGCTGATTGCGACGGGTGCTTCGGGTGTGCGAATTTCACCGGATGTCTCGGACCAGGCAATCGAGCAGTTCCGGAAAGCGCTCGGTGACGTCGCGGTTGAATTAGCGCAGGCAATTGTTCGGGATGGTGAAGGTGCAACCAAGTTTGTGACCGTTGAGGTTGTGGGTACGGCGAGCCCGGAAGATGCAGTTGCAATCGCAAAGACCGTTGCCAACTCACCGCTTGTCAAAACCGCCATGCATGCCGCAGACCCGAACTGGGGAAGAATTTACGCGGCAATCGGACGGGCGCCGACTGAGTATCTGGATTTGTCCGATGTACAAATCTGTATCGGGGACGTTGAGGTGTTCGTGAACGGTGAGGCCAGCCCGCAATACAGTGAGGACAAGGCGCTCGAGGTCATGAATAACGAGGAATTTACGATATTTATCGATCTTGGAGTCAGCAGGGACAAGTCCAATTCTGCGACAGTGTGGACGTGCGACTTCAGTGCGGAGTATGTGAGGATCAATGCAGAATATCGAACCTGAGCGTATCGCGGTGGCAGTCGGCCTGATCCTGGATTCCGAAAACAAGATTTTGATCGGACAGAGAACAGTACAGGATGCATACCTGGGAAAATGGGAGTTTCCGGGCGGGAAGATCGAACCTGCTGAATCTGCTGACGAGGCATTGCATAGGGAGTTGTGGGAAGAGATTGGAATTTCTGTCATTGATACTGTTCATTTCATGACTTTCGAGTATGATTATCCGGACCGAAAGGTCCTGCTTGATTTTCGGTTGGTCAGTCACTATGACGGAACTCCCGTTGCTCGCGAGCAACAGAACCTGCGATGGGTGCAGCTGGCGCAGTTGGGAGACTTTGATATGCTGGCACCGAATGTCTGCGTCATTGAGGCATTGAGGCACAAATACGGATAGCGGTATGCTGAAGATTTTTTCCAAAAGGCAATATTCGGGATTGGCTCTAGCGAGAAATGCATTTTCGCGGCATCGAAATTGGCAGCGCGCATGGCGCGACCCTGAACCAAAGAGTTCCTACGATGTAGTCATTATCGGTGCCGGTGGACACGGACTCGCGACCGCATACTACCTGGCTGAACTGCACGGAATAAGGAATGTCGCAGTCTTGGAGAAAGGCTGGCTGGGCGGTGGCAATACCGGACGCAATACGACCATTGTCCGGTCAAACTACCACTTGGATGGCAATGCAAAGTTCTACGAGCATTCACTCAAACTGTGGGAAGGCCTGTCGCAGCAACTCAATTACAATGTCATGTTCAGCCAGCGCGGCGTGCTGAATCTGGCGCACAGCGATTCGGAGATGGAGAAATTCTCGATTCGCGGCAATGCGATGAGATTCAATGGAATTGATGCGGAACTGCTGATGCCTGATCAGGTTCGACGCAGCGTGCCCCACCTTGACTGTTCGCAGAATACCCGATATCCAATCTTTGGCGGTTTGCTGCAAAAGCGCGGTGGCACTGCGCGTCACGACGCGGTTGCCTGGGGATACGCCCGCGCGGCAGATGCGCTTGGAATCGACATCATCCAGAATTGTGAAGTGACTGGAATCAAGACCAGCGGAAATAGGGTGACGGCGGTTGAGACCAGCCGCGGCACGATTCTCTGCGGTCAAGTCGGGCTGGCAGTCGCCGGCAACTCAGGCCGTCTGGCGGCCATGGCGGGATTGAGACTCCCCATCGAATCCCACGTTCTTCAGGCCATAGTGACCGAGCCATTGAAACCGATTATCCACACTGTTGTGACATCAAGCGCTTCACATGTTTACGTTAACCAGACCGATAAGGGAGAAGTGCTCTTCGGTGGGGATCTGGATCTATACAATTCCTACGCACAGCGCGGAAATCTGCCCAGAATCGAATATGTCGTGCAGTCCGTGCTGACACTGTTTCCATGTCTGAGTCGGGTGCGAATGATGAGAACCTGGGGCGGCGTGATGGATATGTCGATGGATGGCAGCCCGATAATCGGCAAGACACCAGTCGATGGGCTGTATCTGAACTCAGGTTGGTGTTACGGTGGATTCAAGGCGACACCCGGTTCAGGATGGTGTTTCGCCCACACCATCGCACATGACCAACCACACACGCTGAACGAGCCATTTTCACTTGAGCGGTTTTCGACCGGTGCTCTCCTTGATGAGAATGGCAGCGGTGCTTTCCCCAATTCACACTAGTTCGGGAGCCTTCATTCATGCTGTTGATTCCATGCCCTTATTGCGGTGACCGAGCGCAAACCGAGTTTACTTATCGCGGAGATGCGACAGTTGAGCGTCCGCCAGCGCAGGCCTCTGCACAGGAATGGTACGATTTCGTCTACACACGGGACAACCCGCGTGGCGAGCACACCGAATGGTGGCATCATTCTGCCGGCTGCAGGCGATGGATCAAGGTTCGTCGGAACACTTGGACGCATGAAGTTCTTGGCAGCGAATCAGCGAATTCCGATCGGTCACAGGAGTAGCAGGACCTGGTTATGAATACTCATCGTCATCCGGTTGGCGGAACCATCAGCCGTGATCATCCGATTGCCTTCAGGTTCGATGGCAAAGCCTACTCAGCATATAAGGGAGACACTCTTGCTTCCGCGCTGCTGGCGAATGGGGTGAGGATTGTCGGGCGCAGTTTCAAGTACCATCGGCCTCGCGGTGTTTTTGGAATGGGGGTCGAAGAACCGAGTTCGATGGTTCAATTGCGCAGCGGGCCGCGTTCAGAGCCGAATATCCGTGCGACAGAAGTTGAGCTTTTCGACGGGCTGGAAGCTTTTTCGCAACATTGCTGGCCTTCGGTCAATCTTGATTTTGGCGCCTTGATCAATTTCTTGTCTCCGATTGTCCCATCCGGGTTTTACTACAAGACATTCATGTGGCCTGCATCAAAATGGATGTTCTACGAACACTTCATTCGCAAGGCTGCCGGCTTGGGCAAATCTGCAACCGAACACGACCCGGATACCTATTCGAAGTTCTATCAGTACTGCGACGTTCTGGTCGTCGGTGCCGGTCCCACCGGTCTGTCAGCAGCACTGGGTGCCGGGAAGTCCGGTGCCAGGGTGGTCGTCGTTGAGGAGACCGGACGCACCGGCGGCAGACTCAATCTGGACGATGAGATGATCGATGGCAAGCCGGCGCAGGAATGGGTTTACGACACGACTCAGAAGTTGAGGATCATGCCCAACGTTGAGATTCTGTGCCGGACAACCGCATTTGGCCTGTATGACCAGAATCTGGTCGGTGCGCTGGAAAGGGTTGCTGACCATCAACGGGAGCCTGATGGACGCGACGATCGGCACAGGTTGCGAAGTATCCGCGCAAGACAGATTGTGCTGGCAACCGGGTCGATCGAGCGGTCGATTCCCTTCGGAGGTAACGACAAGCCGGGTGTGATGCTGGCATCGGCAGTTCGCGGCTACGCAAATCGGTTTGCAGTGCGTTGTGGAAAGAAAGCTGTGGTGTTCACCAACAACGACAGTGCATACGCGACAGTTTCTGCTCTCAGGGATGTCGGGGTGACTGTCGAGGCCGTGATCGACTGCCGGCTGGCATCTCCCGGGGAGAGTGCGCTGCGCCATCTCGGCAATACGCCGCTCAAACAGGGTTTTGTGATTACCAGGGTACGGGGTCTGCGGCAAGTGAGATCAGTGGAGGTGAGCCGACTTCAGGAAAATGGAGAGATTGCAGGCTCGGCAGAGACTTTGAACTGTGATCTTGTATGTGTATCCGGAGGTTGGACTCCGACCGTTCATCTGTTTTCCCATGCGCAGGGGAAACTGAGGTTTGATGAGCAAATCGGTGCCTACTTGCCGGAACACCAGCTTGAGTCACTTGGGGTTGCAGGAAGTGCAAACGGGGAGATGGATCTTGGCGCATGTCTGCGCCAGGGTTCCGAAATCGGCTCTGGAAGCGCTGCCCAAGCCGGCTTCAGGTCGGAGCCGCAAACTGATTTTCCCAAAGTCGAGGACAGCTCCGTAACACCGATGCAGCAACTATGGCAGGTGCCCAAAGTCAAACGCGGTGCGAAGCGATTTGTTGACATCCAGAATGATGTGACCGTAGAAGATATCGAACTGGCTTTTTCCGAGGGCTACGTCTCGGTCGAACACCTCAAGCGCTACACAACATTGGGTATGGGTACCGACCAGGGTCGAACAAGCAATATCAATGGGCTTGCGAATCTGGCACGCCTTCGGGATTCCGACATTCCTTCGGTAGGTCACACGACATTCCGTCCCCCTTATACACCTGTCAGCATGGGTGCGCTGGCGGGAGTGGATCAGGGCAAGCATCTCAGTGCACTGCGGCGAACACCGTTACACGAATGGCATGTACGCAATCGCGCACAAATGCACAATGCTGGCCTATGGCAGCGTCCGTACTACTATATGAAGACCGGAGAGCAGATCCGGGATGCGATCATCCGGGAATCACGACAGGTTCGCGAGAAGGTCGGGATTGCGGATGTCTCGACACTTGGAAAAATCGAGATTCAGGGCCGTGACGCAGCTGAGTTTCTGGAACGCATCTATATCAATCGCTGGAAATCGTTGCCGGTCGGTCGGGTTCGATATGGCTTGATGCTACGCGAGGACGGTTTTGTCTTTGACGATGGAACCACCACACGGGTCGCAGAAAACGAGTACTACATGACGACTACCACTGCCAATGCCGCGCCGGTGCTGGAGCATATGGAGTTCTATGCACAGACGGTCTGGCCCGAGTTGCATGTGCATTTGACTTCAATCTCAGACCAGTGGGCGGGTATGGCGCTGGCAGGGCCGCACAGCCGGAAGGTTTTGGGTGCGCTGATCGGGGAGACTGAGGCAGGCAATGATAATCTGCCGTTTATGGGGTATCTGGAATCACGGATCGACGACATCGCTGTGCGCATTTTCCGTGTGAGTTTCTCCGGCGAGCTGGGATATGAAATTCATATTCCGTCCAAGTTTGCGCAGAAAGTCTGGCAGGCAGTGCTTGAAGCAGGACGTGAGTGGGATATCGCACCGTATGGCATGGAGGCCATGACGGTCCTGCGGATTGAGAAAGGTCATGTCGTTTCGGCTGAGCTCGATGGTCGTACGACTGCGGGTGATCTCGGGTTCGAGCGTATGATGAAAAAAGACGAGGACTTTGTCGGCAAGCGCCTTGCTGAGCGCGAAGCTCTGGTGTCATCCGGTCGAGAGCAGCTGGTTGGTGTTGAGTCGCTCAGTGGCAGGCCGATACCCAAGGGAGCCCAGATTGTTGCCGCGTCCGACACACGACCGCCAGCTGAGACCAGGGGACATGTGACCTCTTCGTGCTACAGTCCGTTGTTGGATAAGGAGATCGGACTTGCCCTGATCGCTGACGGCCGACAGATCTACGGTACGGAGCTGTATGCCGCATCACCCTTGACTGGCCGTACCGTTCCAGTCAAGGTCGCGCACCATATTTTTGTTGATCCGCAAGGAGAAAGAACCCGTGGTTGAGGGAAGATCAATACCCAGTGTCGCTCTGCAGGAGCGGTTGGTCGAGACGCTGTTTCAGATTCATGGGCTTGAATCAGGTACCGCGGACGAGGTACTGAACCCCTTTGGAATCGAGCAACTTCCACAAGACAGGAAATCTTGTATCGGAGACGATGTAACGCTGATGTGGAACGGTCCGGGTGAATGGTTGTTCGAATCTGAATTCCGACCGGCTGACGAGACGCTGCGGTTGTTGCGCGAGCGATTTGTTTCTACTGATGCCACAGTGACCGATCTGTCCTCGGCCCGGACCATTGTCCGGATTTCAGGTTCGTCGCGACGGGACTTCTTGAAAAAGGGATGTCCGGCCGACATTGATGCTATGACAGGCGGTGACGTCATAACCAGCCTGATCGGGCACTTTACGGCAACAATTCATTGTCGTTCAGACAGTTTTGATGTCTATGTCCTGCAAAGTTTCGGAACTGATTTCTGGCACTGGTGCAGACAGAGTATCCGCGAGTTCAATATCTGAATTCGCACCGTTGTACCGTTGGTGGGTAGGCAATAGTGGCAGGTCATTGTATCAAGGCGATCACATTCGACCTCTGGGATACTGTGATCAACGATGATTCGGACGAGCCCAAGCGAGCTGCACTCGGGTTACGTCCAAAGCGTGATCAACGTCCCTACGCGGTATTCAAAGCGCTGGATCAGGGCGATCCGATCTCGCAGGAAGATATCAGTCTGGCTTACGAAGCGGTCAATGATGAATTCAACCGGGTCTGGCATGACGAGTATCTGACCTGGACTGTCAGTGAGAGGATTGGTCATATATTGGATAAGCTGGATCGCACGCTCTCACCGCGGGATTTCAGTGATTTAGTGGCGATATTGGAGGATATGGAGCTCGAAGTTCCGCCTGATCCGATTGAGGGTGTGGGTGCGGCGCTCGAGGAACTTTCGAAAGCCTATCCGCTTGCTGTCGTATCCGATACGATATTCTCTCCAGGCAGGAATTTGCGAAAGTGGCTGGATCTGCATGGACTGCTTCAGTACTTCAGCGGATTTGCGTTCTCGGACGAGGTCGGCAGGTCAAAGCCCGACCCGGCGATATTTGCGTCTGCGGCCACCCAGCTCGGTGTGGAATTGAATGAGATGGTACACATCGGTGACAGGGAACATAATGACATCAAAGGCGCCCATGCATTGGGCATGCGGGCGATCCTGTTCACTGCGACACGCGACACTGATGCGAAGAACACGACGGCTGATGCGGTTTGTCCGAGCTATCTGGAATTGCCCGGCATACTGAACCGGCTGGATACACAGTGAGTTCATTCTGGATGGAAAAATGATTGGAGAGAATCTCAAGTTTCTGGTCGTCGAGGGATACGGAAAGGCATCGCGCGATGAACTGGTCGCGGGCGGAATGTCGCCTGCGAGTGATCTTTACAGGCAGATGCTGCTGTCGCTTGCACCGAACTCAACAGTTGATATCGTGACACCGGCAGATGCTGATGCAAGATTGCCGTCGGGTGTTGAGCTCAAGTCTTACGATGGCGTGGCCATGACCGGATCAAACCTGTCTGTTACAGATTCTGACAACCCCGCTGTCCTTTCCCAGATCAGTCTGCAACAGGAAGTTTTCAGACAGAGGGGGTGCCGAGTTTCGGAAGTTGCTGGGCACTGCAGGTCGGGACAGTTGCCGCAGGCGGAAAGGTTGATGTCAACCCCAAAGGTCGTGAAATGGGATTTGGGCGCAAGATTCGTCTGACTGAAGATGGATTGGACCACCCGATGTACAGGGGGAAATCCGGAGTATTTGATGTGTTCGCCAGCCACGAGGACGAAGTGACCGTACCTCCGCCGAATTCAAAGATACTGGCCGCCAATTCAATTTCTGACGTGCAGGCATTGGAGATTTCACACGCTAACGGAGTCATGTGGACAATTCAGTATCATCCGGAATACAACACAAAGGAAATGGCGGCTTTGATCCGTTGCCGGGAGGAGAAACTGATCAGTATCGGATTTTTTTCCGATTCGACTGAAGTCAGGGACTACACGAACCGTCTGGATGCGCTTTATGAGGACCCCGGTCGCAAGGATGTGGCGTGGAATCTAGGCATTGATGAGGATATTCTTGATCAGGATATCCGATTTTTGGAAGCGCGCAACTGGATCGAGCATCAGGTCCTGCCAAGAGCGACGAGCAAGTGAGGCGAACAAGACGTTTCGATTGAGACACGCCGGTTGGTAGTCGACCACTGTAACAACCTGACGACTCGTGAAGCCCAAATCGGAATATTCCCGCGCTTTTCTCAGAACGTTCCTGTATTCGGTCTGGGTTCCGTTATCCATTGTAGTACTCTACCTGATCCAATTTGGATTGAAAGGGTTTGATTTGCAGTCCACCGCGTCTTTTCTTCCCCGTGATACCCATACCTACCTGGCAACATTGGTCTCATGGCCGTGCGGCATGCCGCTCACATATGCATTTCAGAAACTGTTTCGAAACAATCGAAAGACTGCTTTTTTCACGGTTGTGGTATTTGCTCCCTTGTGCGCTATGGCGGCTACTGTCGGCGGTTTGCTCGGAGCGGTTGGAGTGGCGCTTTATACGCTGATCGTCTCGTTGCCGGTCTGGTTGATTTACTTCATTGCCAAGGGCATTTCACAATGGCGGCAACGCTGACAGGTCAGCCTGCCGGGTTATTTCGGCTGTTACACTACCTGATTTGCTCAATGGCCGCGATCTGCGCAAGTCGTATCTGTCGCCTCAATTCTTCTGAAGAATAGATTTTCGATAACGCTTCAGCATCCACCTGACTCATCTGGTCTCGCATCGATCTCATCAACCCGATTGCTGATTCGACCTCATTTGCTGAGGCTGACTGGGTCTTCAATACAATCGTGCAGGCGTTCAGAAACAGTTCGAATTGTGCTGGATTGCGCAAGCCATCAAGCTCTCGAATAATGTCGACAATCCGTTCTGCGGAAAGTTTCCTGACTTGGCGTACCTGATCTGCGTAGCCGACAATCTGTATTGACAGGGTTCTGTACTTGACCGGCACCTTCAACCCTTTGCAGAACTTGCGGACCGCATCGCGAGCTTCAGAACAGTCCGGGTCACTCTCAGATACATCACGTCGGCCCGCCTGATGACCGATGAGATAGGCGACAACAGCAAATCGATGGATGATTTCCTCAGTCATTCCGGCGGCATGATCGAGCGCGTTGATCGCAAGTGGCGATTGCGCCGCATCGTCGCGCTCATACAACGACTTCAATTCCGGAAACAGTCGTTCAAGTGCACCACAGATGTACAGGACATTGAAGAATACGGAGGGATAATCTTCACCGAGCGCTGCCCGGACTTCCTGCCAGACCCTTTCCGTCGCAAGGTCTGTCAGTTCACCTGACAGTGAAATCGTCTGCATGAGTTCAAATGTCGAAGGGTCGACAATGAATCCTTTCGAAAAGAAACGCGCCGCGAAACGTGCAACTCTCAATACGCGCAATGGGTCCTCGACAAAGTGTTTCGAGACATGTCGGAGCAGACCGTCTTCCAGGTCTGACTTTCCCCCGTATGGGTCGATCAGAGTGCCATCACTGGCGACTGCCATCGAGTTGACGGTAAGATCCCTCCGATGCAGGTCCTGTTCGATGGTCACGTCAGATGAGGTATCCACGACGAACCCCTTGTAACCTCGTCCTGATTTCCGTTCGGTTCGGGCGAGTGCGTATTCCTCATGTGATTGCGGGTGAAGAAATACCGGGAAATCGAGACCGATTTTCTTAAACCCCAGGGAAAGCATAATTTCCGGTGTCGCTCCGACCACCACCCAGTCTCGGTCGGAATTTTCCGAAATTCCAAGCAGTCTGTCGCGCACCGCCCCGCCTACCAGATAGCAGTCGAGTTGTTCAATAGTGGTAACCGACCTCGACGAGGGCATGACAATATAGCTGTTTGGTGAATCAGCGTCCGGCCTGGGTTCTGTAGGCGTCGAATCGTCGGGTTTGCGGTTTGAGCCAGGACGCCGCGGTATCCTCAAATCTTCTGGTTTGCGCACCATAGGGTGCCGGTTGTTCCGTGTCGATGACGTTCGGAACCTGAAGAGAAAGAACATTATCGGGTGTCAGCAGTTTGCCGGGTGCGAACTGTGCGAAATTAGCAATCATTCTTGTCAGAGAATCGTTCAAACGTATCAGTCGATGATGTCCACCTGACAGCTCATCAATTGAGCGGATCAGTTCGTAAAACGTAAATACGTCCGGGCCGGCGACATCAAAGGACTTGCAGGAGCTGTGTTGCTGATTCGCAGCGTGCACGATGCACTTGACCAGGTCGCCTACAAAGACAGGCTGCATCTTCGCGTCCGGTGAGATCACGAAGAATATGAACTTTGCAATTTTCAGCAATCTGGCAAACAGTCGGGTGAATGAATCATCGGGCCCGAAGACTATGGACGGGCGGATGATGTCAAATTGCAGACCCAGATTCTTCCGGTTGACCAATACGCGCTCTCCGTGCGCCTTGCTTTGAAGATACTTGCTTGGTGCGTTGATATCCGCACCGAGAGCACTGATGTGGATGAGCCTGCGGATCCCTCTTTCCATTCCGATATCGGCGATATTGCCGGGTAGCTGTGTGTGAATTGCGTCGAAACCATGTCGTTTTGATTCGTGCAGAATACCGATCAGATTGAACACCGTATCGTTTTCGCTCAATAAGCTGCGGATAGTTTCGGGATTCAACTGTTTGACTTCAATGAGTTTTATCGTCGGCATGACGATAAGGTCTCGATGTCGGTGCGGTCGACGGGTCACGACCGACACATTCCAATCCTGTTTTGCCAGTTCATACGCAAGGTGGCGGCCAACGAAGCCGGCACCGCCAAATATCAGAGCGTTTTTCGGATGGTAAGTGGACATCTGGAGATTACGCAAAAGTGATCGTCAAGTCAGTTTACACCGTACCGCTCCACATAATTGTGCAGTGGTTCGACATACATCCTCAATTCTGCCGTTGCGGATACGAATTCAATCAGATCGCGAACGGTTGCAACCGGGTAGATATCAATATTGTACCTGTGGCTGGCAATAGCCACCGCAGATTGGTTGGAGTCAGCTGACCGTTCCATTCGGTCCAGCGATATAACGACCGCGGTCGGTACTGCCCCCTGGCTGCTGATGATCTCGACTGCCCGCTCAATCGACAATCCCGATGTGATCACGTCTTCAACAATGACCACCCGGCCTCTCAGTGGCGCCCCCACTGTCCAACCTGTGTCCCCATGGTCCTTGGCTTCTTTTCGATTGAACGCAAATGGAACCGAAACTCCGTAACTGCGATGCAATTCCATCGCAGTTGAAGCTGCGAGTGGGATTCCCTTGTAAGCATGGCCGTAGATCATGAACTCGCCACTGACTCGTTGCGTGATCACCTGAGCATAGAATTCGCTCAGGGAACAAAGAGTTTCCCCGCTCGAAAACAGCCCGGTGTTGAGAAAATACGGACTGACTCGCCCTGAATTCAGCACGAATTCGCCAAACTGCAGGGCACCATATTCGTACGCGACCGAAAGGAAGTTGTAATGCAGTGTATCGGTGGTTTTCATTCAACAGCCTGAATCGTCGTATAGTTTACCGATCCAAAAGTAGGATTTTAATGTAAATGCAGCGAGGACATAAGTTTGTACATCGAGCCAATTAGCATGCTAGCTGCGTATTCGCTGGAAAATGAACGCGATTCGCAAGTTTTTGAATAAACCGAGTTTCGCGACGTTTTTCTCAGCGAATACGCATTTTAAGCGAAATTCACGTGACAGCTTCTAGAGCAATGAAGCAGAACAAGGCAAATTTGGTGATTTCGATTGGAGTCAATTACGTCGTGGATACTGTATATCTATGGACGCCCTCCCAATTCAAGCACTGTTGTGCTTTTGACAATATCTCCCTACCTGCCCCATCATTTATGCGACTGGCATGATCCGTAAACACTCAACTGCAACCCAGCACTTTTGAGCCTTACGTTTCATATCAATCGTTGCAGACGGAACTTTTGTTCACTGGCTTCCAATATGCCGCACGCCATTCAGGCCACAATCTTCTTGTGCAGGCATCGCCCATTTTGTCATCAGTTCACAATCTCACCAATACAACTCTCTTGACAGGTTAATCGTTTTGCATTTCACTGCGCGGGTCTTTTGCCTGTCAGCAAGTCTGTTCGTACCCCAGTCACCCATGGGAACCATTACGCAAAAACTCCGCGCAGTGCGAACGCATCGCATTGATGGTCTGTGTGCGCTGCCTGATCAACCGCACCCTGACCCACGATGCGCCAACAGCACTGTCTGTTGCCGCTCAGTCTTGATCTTCACAAATCACATCGTCGGAAAGTGCATCGCCTCGAAACCCGTATCCGCTGCATCATTCTTGTTCGTCTTGACATAAGGCTTGACAACCTGTGTTTGCGTCATCCTGACCTGAAGTCCCAATCGCTCCAGGCCCCGACCTCAGATGTGAGAGCCGCCGCAAGCCCCCATACCCACCGCACTCAGATTGATCTTGCACAAAAATAAGCGCAGTGGCCTTGCAAAACCTTCGGTTCATCACCTTGCAGCCTTCTCCGTCAAGTGCATCAACTTGAATTGCGTTCTTGGCAAGTTCCACACCGACCTTGCTGATTTTGTGTATATTCTTCATTTAGATATTCCGTGTGAATTTTGTGATGAACTGGCTCATTCCGACTCCGGCACTTTATGATGTTGTTAAACCCCTAGGGGGTATCTATTTCATTAATTCCACCATTCATCATGTTTGATTCAACATGCTGCTGATTATCGACAACTACGATTCATTTACCTACAATCTCGTCCAGTATCTGGGCGAGTTGGGACACCAATCTTGCGTTTTTCGAAATGATCAGATTGACATGGCCGCAATAGAGCGTGAATCTCCCGATGCGATAGTCATATCACCAGGACCTTGCACGCCCAATGAAGCGGGAGTGTCTGTCGAAACCGTATCTGAATTTGCCGGCGCAATTCCCATTCTCGGCGTTTGCCTGGGACATCAAAGCATCTGTCACGCATTTGGCGCGGATATCGTACGGGCGGAGCAAGTCATGCATGGCAAGGTTTCGCAGGTCTATCACGACAATGAGAGGCTCTTCAAGGGAGTGGAAAATCCATTCACTGCAACTCGTTATCATTCATTGATTGCGCAAAGCGACAGTCTGCCAGACTGCTTGAAGATATCGGCATGGACAGACGACGGAGTCATCATGGGAGTGCGTCATCGCGAGCACAATGTCTTCGGCGTACAGTTTCATCCCGAATCATTTCTGACCGCTTGCGGACGAGACATTTTGAGTAACTTTCTGGCCGAGTCCGGTATTCGGTCGGCAACATCAGCGTGAAAATGAATATTCAGGAAGCACTAAAGAAGATTACTGAAAGACAGGACCTGACCGGAGATGAGATGCAGGATGTCGTGCGACAGATCATGACCGGTCAGATAACAGATTCGATGATCTGTGCGTTTTTGATCGGAATGCGCATGAAGGGCGAGTCAATCGAGGAGATAACTGCAGCAGCCACGGTAATGCGAGAACTGGTATCCGCTGTTGATATCAGCGCACCCCACCTGATTGATGTGGTTGGGACCGGTGGCGACGGCTCATCTTCCTTCAACGTTTCGACAGCATCGGCATTTGTAGCCGCTGCAGCGGGAGCCCAAGTCGCAAAACACGGCGCTCGGGCAGCTTCCGGAAAATGTGGCAGTGCGGATTTATTGGAATTCGCCGGTGTCCGAATGGACCTTGAACCCGCGCAGATTGCGCAATGTATCAGACAGACAGGATTTGGGTTCATGCTTGCACCGGCACACCATACGGCGATGCGACACGCAATCGAGGCGCGCCGGGAACTCGGCGTGCGTACGATTTTCAACATTCTCGGTCCGATGACGAATCCGGCACATGTATCTCGCGAGTTAATGGGGGTGTTCAGTGTACAGCTGGTCGAACCTCTGGCCCATGTACTGGGTAAACTCGGTTCGGAACACGTGTTGGTCGTAAGTTCGGAAGACGGTCTGGACGAAATCAGTTGCAACGCACCGACCAGGGTGGCTGAAATGAAAGGTGGGGAGGTCAATACCTACAGCATTCATCCTGTCCAATTTGGAGTGGATTCGCACGACCGGGAGGAGATCACCGTTGCAAGTCCCGAAGAGAGCCTCACACTGATCCGGTCAGTCTTTTCCGGTGAAAAGTCCCCGGCCGCCGACATGGTGATACTGAATTCGGGTGCGGCGATTTACGTTTCTGGATTGACGGAAAGCCTTACCGATGGAATTTCGCTCGCACACGAAGTAGTGATGTCAGGAAAGGTCAGCGACCGATTCGACGAATTTGTGAAACTCACAAACAGTCTCTGATATGTCTCAGGCTCCAGACGTTCTGCGATCCATCATCCAGGACAAGTTGAGTGAGGTCGAATCTGCAAAAGTGTCGGTTCCTCTGTCTCAGCTTGTAAGTCGGCTGGACGATGTTGAACCGCCGAGAGGATTTGAAGCGAGAATACGCGAGTGGCTGCAGGAGGGAAAAGCCGCGGTAATTGCGGAATGCAAAAAGGCCTCTCCGAGCAAGGGAGTCATTCGGGCGGACTACAACGTTCAGTCTGTAGCGAGAAGCTATGAGCAAGGTGGGGCAGCATGCCTTTCAGTGCTGACAGATCAGAAGTATTTTCAGGGAGAACTGATCGATCTGACTGATGCCAGACTCGCCACCAGTCTCCCGGCGCTTCGCAAGGATTTCATTATCGACGACTATCAACTCTATGAATCAAGAGTTGCGGGGGCCGACTGTATCCTGCTGATTGTGGCTGCACTTGATCATCAGCAGATAGTTGATCTTGGTGACAGTGCCAGGCAATTGGGTTTGGATGTGCTGATTGAGGTGCATTCGCACGAAGAACTCGAGGTGGCGTTGAGTTATCCGCATGGAATGATCGGAATCAATAACCGAAATCTTCGAAACTTTGAGACAACACTGCAGACTTCACTGAATCTTCGTCGACGTGTGCCGGACAATCGCATCGTAATTTCGGAAAGCGGAATTCACGAGCGCGATGATGTCAGATTGTTGTCTGAAGCTCGAATCGACGCTTACCTCGTCGGTGAATCCCTGATGAAATCTCCTGATCCGGGCGCCCGATTGAACGAGATTTTTCATCAATGACTGGAGCGTGGCGATGAAAGGTGAAGTGAGGCTGATAGACGGTGTGCGGTTTCAGGTAACCTCCGGAAGTGGTCACAGTACATTCACGGACGGTCCGCCGGAAGAGGGCGGTAAGAATCTGGGCATGCGTCCGATGGAGATGGTTTTGCTGGGCATGGGCGGGTGTACCGCGTTCGATGTTGTTCAGATACTTCGCAAGCGACGACGCGAGCCGAAACTGGTGGAAATCGAAATGGAGGCAGTGCGCGCACAACAGGTTCCCAAGGTGTTCACCTCGATTCACCTGAAGTACAGGGTGCGCGGCGATGACATCAAAGAGCGCGAGGTGAGGCGTGCGATTGACTTGTCACTCGAAACCTATTGCTCGGCGACACGCATGTTGGCTTCCACTGCAAAAGTGACTTACGAACTCGAGTTGCTTGAATCACCGAATTCGGACTGATCGCGATATCTGCTTCGATTGCAGCGTCGCAGCAAGAGACTGAAGCCGTTCCGGAGTGCCAATATCGATCCAGTCGCCATCGTGATATTGCCCCGCGAGTTTACCGCGCAGAATCGATTCCCGGAAAATCGGGTAGAGCGGAAAGACGGGATCTTTGGTGTCTTCAAACAGGTATTTGCGCAACGCCGCGATCCCACTGTAAGTCAGCGAGTTCAAGTTTGATCCTTCTTGCGGCAGTCGGAGTCGAGCGTCGGACAGCATGAAATCCCCATTTGGGTTGTGTCGCGGGTTGTCCACCATGACCAGACATCCATCCTGACCTTCCTGGTATTGAATACCTTTGAGCGAAAAGTCAGTCCAGATGTCAGCGTTCACTATGAGAAATGGATCCGATCGGATCTTTGGCAATGCCTTGAGTATCCCGCCACCGGTTTCCAGCGGTGTATCACCTTCGTGAGAATAGGTGATGTTGACACCATATGCCTTTCCGTCTCCGAGTGCGTCCACAAACATGGCAGCCAGATAGGAAGTATTGATTACGACGTTGGAAATTCCGGATTGGGCGAGATTGAGCAAGTGATACTCGATCAGCCGGTGTGAGCCCACCTCAAGCAACGCCTTGGGTGTGCTGTCGGTCAATGGCCGCATCCGCACACCGAGTCCGGCACTTAGAATCATGGCATCCATAGGCTATGACATCTGCAATCTCAAAACCAGCTTGTGCAGGGGCTCGAGTTCCCTGTACTTGCCACTGACTGATTCCAGATAATTCATCACGGTTGGAATATCGTCAAGGAACTTTCGTTTCCCGTCCCTGTAACACAGCCGTGAAAATATTCCCGCAACCTTGATATGCCGTTGAATTCCCATCCAGTCGAACCACTCGATGAACTGGTCCGGTTCGAAGTCGATTGACATGCCGGACTGTTCTGCTTTTTTGAGATAAAGGTGAATCCATTGCTTTAGCTTGTAGTTGGGCCAGACAATGTAACAGTCTCGCAACAAGGACATCAGATCGTAACTGATCGGTCCCAAAACAGCATCCTGAAAGTCAATGATGCCGGGATTGTGATCGTCGGTAAACATCAGGTTTCGGGAATGATAGTCAAGATGCACCCAGACTCTCGGCTGTTCCAATGCCTTGCTGGTAAGAATGCCAAACGTGTGCTCAAGGACATCTGAGATTTCGTCTGTAATCTCTTGGTTTTTGTGTTGCGGGAGATACCAGTCGCGGAACAGATCCATCTCTTTGTTCAGTAATCTTGCATCGTATGGTGGCAGGAAATCGGGCTCCGACGAAGTCGCCAGTTGCAACTGAATCAGCGCATCGATTGCTTCCGTGTACAATGTATCTGCATTGGAAAGGGTTAATATGTCGAGATAGGTCGTGCTTCCAAAGTCTAAAATTAATGCAAATCCCTTTTCTTTGCTCCACTCAAATATTTTTGGAACGTTGATACCAGATTTCAGAAATTTCGTTGCTATCTTGACGAACACCTCGATGTCCATGTGCTCAATTGGGGCGTCCATCGCGATATATGAGCGCGTAGCGTGGACAATGCGGAAGTACCGACGGAAACTGGCATCTTCGGAAGCGAACTGAATTGAACTGATGTCTCCCTCCAGAACATCGGAAAGCCAGGCGATGAGTTCTTTGATTCGATCGTCGCTTTCACAGAGGTGTTTCAGGCTCTCGTTGGTGGCCATGGAGATCGGATTGCGTAAGGTGGATTCGGGTTATGCGGTATAGGCAAACTAGAGCCATGTTTGGCGTGGATCCCATGCAATGGATCAAACTGTGTTTGATTATATTTGCAATCGGTCTGTCCGAGTCGGCTGTATCCGAGCAGGTGCCAGAGCCGAAGGCTGAGCAATGTCTGGCAGTTGTAGCGGTCGACCCCAATGGAGACCTTCGGCCCTTGTCCGATTCTGAAGTCGAATTAATCGCAAACTCAGTCACTGTGAATGACGAGACACTGGAACTCTCCGGCAACGTAGTACTGCGCGACAATGGTCGCACAATCAATTCTGAGCAAATGTCCTACAACCGGGAAACCAACATGGTTCGCACGACAGATAAGACGACCATTTCCGAGCGAGGCTCCCAAATATCGGGTGATGATTTCGTAATCGACCAAGCCCGCGATGCCCTCACGGGCAGTAATGTCGAATTCGTGTTGTTTTCCATTGACGCAGCCGGTGAGGATGCTCCCGTCCTGACAGTTCGAGGTACAGCTGAAACTCTGCAAGCTGACGATGGGTTGTGGAAAATGGATGAAGTCTCAGCCACTCATTGTCCCGATGGTGTTGACGATGTATACGTCATGGCAACTGAAATCGAGTTGAATTCCGACACCAGGCAGGGCAGGGCAAAAGGTGCGGTATTGATGATTCTGGACAAGCCGGTATTTTATTCGCCGATTCTGGGGTTTCCGCTGGGAAGCGAACGGTTAAGCGGTTTCCTGTTTCCTTCCATCGGCTATCGCAGTGGTCACGGCGCGATTATCAAGGCTCCGTATTATTTCAATTTGGCGCCGAACTATGATGCGACAGTCAGTACGAATGTGTTATCCAAACGAGGCCTTCAAATGGAGGGCGAATTTCGGTATTTGGGTATGTACTCGGACACGATGCTACGCGCTGAGTTTCTACCCAGGGACAATCGCGGGATTCCGCCCAAAATGGGCGATAAATCCAATGCCAACGGCGATGGGGGGTCCGAAAGCGAAGGCAATGTAGAGCCCGAAAATGGAGCCGATGACAATTCCAAACCCAAAGTCAGTCACAATCCGAGTAAGGAAAAACGTTATGCCGCGCAACTGAAATCCAACTGGTTCAATGGCAGCAATCTGTATTCAAAGTTGGATTTCCGATGGGTTTCCGATGATACCTATACGAACGATTTCTCGACATTATTCGGCAGTGACGACAAATACCTCCAACGCAGCGTGGAAGCCGGTGCCTTCGGAGACCAATACAGGTTCTCGTTCGGAGCGGATCAGTACGTTATCGCCAAACCGATGGATGATGAGTCCGAGCGGACACATAATAGGGTTCCGTGGGCGACCTATGATCATTCGATTCCTTTCGGTAACTCACTGAACCTGGACTTGGGATTGTCTGTGGACCGATTCCGTCACAAAACCAAGTTTTCGGCAACCCGATATCGAACGGATTCAGCGATCGGATATTCAGTTGATAAGGACTTCGGTCGGTTCGACACCCGGGCCGGTGCTGAAACTATCGAATACCACAAACAATCCAACGTACCAAAGGATGACGACAGTCGTTACACGATTTCGTCCAAGTATTTCGAGGCGGATGGACGGCTGTTTTTTGATCGGAACGTTCAAAAAGACGGGGACGTGCAGTTATGGACGATCGAACCGCGCATGAAGTTCACTTCAACACCGAGAAAAAGTCAGGAGAAAATACCCATCTTTGACACCACCATCCGGACGATTGATGTTTACGACGACTTGTTTGAGTCCAAGCCCTATGTCGGAGGGGACCGGGTCAGGGATATGGAACAGTTGAGTCTGGGTGTGTCATTCACCATGAACGGAGGCTCGGACTACCAGAATATCAGGAAGTTCGGGATAGGACGGATATTTTATTCAAGTGATCGAACGCCGAAACTGACCGAATCAGATGACTCTGACATGACCGAAATGGATGACCCTGATCCCGATTCAAATGGTCCTGAGATGACCGAATCAGATGACCCTGATCCCGATTCAAATGGTCCTGAGATGATCGAATCAGATGAACCTGACACTGAATCGGACAAGTCCGACATCTTTCTGGGCATGAATCTCATTGATGCTCGATGGCAGGTTGACTATGGAATGCTATACGACGACAAAAATGATGAGATCACTCAGAGTACATTGAAACTGTCCCGGAAGTTTCTCGACGATGCCAAGTTCAGTACAGTGTATCGTTTCAAGAGGTATGACTATCAGCAGATTGATGCCGATGAGCAGATTGGAGCGTTGCTTGACCTGCCATTGAAATCCGGGTGGCGGTCGAAATTTCTTGTGATTGAATCCGTAAGGGACCATGAATTGAAAAAAGCGCTCTGGCAGATGGATTATTATTCATGCTGTCTGAATCTCGGATTCCAGGTCGTCCGGGAACGGGAAGCTAACAACAAACTTGACTACTCGTTTAAGTTGCTTATTGCCATCGATAGTTTCAACTTTAATTGACCGCGACTGGCAAGGCACACCAGTTGACGGAGTTCCATTTGATCGGGCAGACTCAGTGATGCTGAGAAAATCGTTACATGCAGTTGCAGGAGGAATATGTTGATCGCGCGAATGGGGACAGTGTGGGTTAGATCCTTGTCAGTCAGTGCAGTCGTGGCGCTGTCGCTGGCAATCTCTTCAGTTTGGGGCCAGTCGGACTCGTTAGACCGAATCGTGGTCACGGTCAATGGCGATCCGATTACAGAGACGGATATCGAAAGGCGGATCAGGTTACTGAATTTCGACGTGAGGCAGGCCGGCGGTTCGGACTTGGCTGACGATGTTGTCAGGCCTCAGGCGATTGAGACAGAGATCTCACAATTGCTGAAACGCCAGGAGGCGAGTTTTCTGAACATTCATGTCTTTGGCGAGGAGATTTCAAATCGGCTGGAACAGTTAAGCAGTCAGAACAATGTTCCAGTGGATGAATTTCTGTCTCACTTCGAGAGCCAGGGATTGACGCTTGGTGACATAAGGCTCAGTGTAGGCGAAGGACTGATGGACGAGAAATTGACACAGTTGGTCTTCATGCGTCGGATTGAGGTCAGGGAGGACGAGATCGATCGTTACCTGAGTGCCAATCAGTCGGAATTTGAGGGTGGTGAACAGTACGATCTGTCGGTTATTGTCATTCCGGATAGCAATCAGATGAGTTTTGCGGCCAGAGCGGAATATCGCCAGCTCTCCAATGAGATCGAAGGTGCCATCAAATCAGGAATCGATTTCCGTCGGATAACGGATGGCGCTTTGCATATTGAGGGAGTTGAAGCAGGAAATCTGGGCTGGATTCCGGTCAATGGCATAGCACCTGAAGTTCTGGCGGCAGTATCCAAAGTCCGGGTGGGTGAAGTCGTCGGGCCAATCAAGACGGCTGACCGCATCGTATTTGCCGCGGTAAACAACCATACTACGTCGGGTCTGATTGATTTGCCGCAAATCAGGGAGTTTCATCTCGCGAGAATAGTTCTTCATGCGAGTAACGAGGCTGGACTGGCAGTGGTTGCCGAGCAGCTGGCGGATTTGCGTCGAACGATTGTTGATGGCGCCGACTTCGGTTCGATGGCGAAATTGTATTCGAATGATTCCACGACCCGATTCGACGGCGGCGATATGGGATGGGTCACTGAGGACAATATGCCATTTGAGTACCTTGAGTTGCTGCAGACCATGCAACCAGGCGATCTGTCACCGGTACAGACTTTTGCCAACAACGTCTATATCCTTCAGTTGCGGGGGTTTAGAATCGGCTCGGCGGAGGTCAGCAAGAGAAGTGTGGTACGCGACAGACTGCGCAATGTGAAGCTGCGCAAGGAGTCTGCCGAGTGGGTTGATCAATTAAGGGCGACTGCCGCGATCAAGTATCGAAAGACTTTCGGAAGCTGACTTTCTTTCCGGCTGGCCTTGCTTGAGTCCGCGGACGATCAGACATCGTCCATGTTCCCAAAGGAGACGGATGACAGGCCGGACAGGAAAACATTTCGCTCGTTGCAATCTCGCACGCATGGCTCGGTGAACCGGTCATATAGAGACCCTGCACAAATCTGTTCCCGGCTTCTGCCTGCGAAACCAACATAATATTTCAGCTGCGAGCTGTCTGCGCCCGACAAGGACAGAACTTTTTTTGCGTATAGGGTTATGCTGTATAGTTATTGCGCATACGAAACTCACACTTCGACGAAGGATTGTCTTCATGTCAATTTTGCATTCCAAGCAAACTGAGGCGCTGATCAAGCGAATGACCAACGATGAAGTTGGCACTTCAACCGATGATATTCCCTATTTTCCTGATTTCATCAATCACTACTATTACGGAGTACCGTATGAGGACCTGAGCAACAGGGATCTATTTGATCTGAAGGGTGCGGCTCTTGCCCATATCAATCTCGGAAGGAAACGAAAAGCGGAGCAGCCGAACATAAGAATCTATGTTCCGGATGTCGAGCGCGACGGATGGCGATCAGAGCACGCGGTGCTTGAGGTCGTCACGACCGACCGCCCCTTCTTGGTCGACTCCATATCTAACGTATTGAGCCAGATGGGTTTGCGAAAGCAATTGTCGGTTCATCCCGTCTATTTCGCGAAACGCGACAAAAACGGAGTTCTTCAATCCATTTCCTCCCCACTCACTGCGAGTGGTCTGAAGGGAATCTTCGAGTCGTTTCTGCATTTCGAATTTGACAAGCCTGCCGATGACAGGGAATTCTCAAGACTCCGCAGTCTGCTGCTGAAAACATTCGATAGCATTGAGCTGGCGGTTGAGGATTGGTCCGCCATGCGCCAACGCGCCACAGACACCGCCGAAAATATCCGCGCTGCCGATGGCAAACACGGTGATTCAGACCTGACGGACTATCCGGAATTCAGCGAATGGCTGAATGATGGCAATTTCACTTTTCTCGGGTATTGCGAGCTGTCGTTCGGCAAAGGCGGAAGTGTCACGCTGGACAAGAAGTCGGTATTGGGATGGCTGAAATCGATTGACAATATTGATCAGATTTTCCCGATCGGAGACCTGGCATCCATGATTGAGAATCCTTCATTGCTGGTCACCAAGGCCGACGCGCCATCTCCGATTCATCGGGTCGACAATATGGACCTGATCGTATTTCCCAATCTGTCCGCGGCAGGCGAGTGTACGGGGTTGCGACTTTTCGTCGGGTTGTTTGGTTCCACCGTTTACAACGGCAGCGCTGAACTGATTCCGGTCCTGCGTGACAAGATGAAGTATGTATTGCGCAAGAGTAGATTTTCCTCAACGACTCACAGCCTCCGCGTGCTGACCAATATCATGGAGAACTATCCGAGAGACATGATGTTTCAAATCTCCAAGAAGGAGTTGTTCAAGGATGTCGCAGATACGCTCGAACTGCAGGAACATCTGCGGGTCAGGGTGCTGCTGCGTCGCGAGCAATACGGTCGATTTTATTGCGCTATCGTCTATGCGCCCCATGAGTTGTTCAATCGGGCACTGAGAGTCAGGATCAACGATATTCTGATGGATTCTCTCAATGGTGTTTCCTCAGAGTTCCTTTCGACGTTTTCCGGTTCAGTTCTGGCCAGGATCACATATACGATACGCGTCGAGAAGCAATCAGTTCCGAAGCGGACGCTGCCCGAGATCCAACAGTTGGCGGAAGACGCTGCCAAAACCTGGAACAATTCGCTGTATGACGCAACAATAAAGCGCTACGGTGAGAATCGGGGACTTCGATACTACAAGAAGTACGAAGAATCATTCAGTGCGAGTTACCAGGAAGACCATTCCCCATGGGTGGCTGCGGCCGACCTGGCCAAATTTGCCGGGTTGTCTGAAAAGAGCGATTTGGCGGTGTCGTTCTACCAGCCCCTGAACCAGACGGACGGCAATAGGATTCGCCTGAGAATCTACAGTTATCGAACGCAGATTTCCCCGTCTGACAGTCTGCCTGTGCTGGAGAACATGGGTTTGCGGGTGGTCGAGGAAAAACCCTACGAGATCAAGTTGGCGGATGGAGCGTATCTGTGGCTTCATGACTATACACTTGAAGACAAGGATGATAAGGAATTGGTGGCGGATGAGCATCGGGAGAGCTTCGAGGGTGCATTCAAGAGCATATGGCGCGGACAGGCCGAGAATGACAGTTTCAATCGGCTTGTTCTGGCAGCGAAGTTGGATTGGTGGCAGGTGGTTGTTCTTCGCGCTTACAGCAAGTACCTCAAGCAGATCGGCAGTACGTTCAGTGAGTCGTACATTACCGAAACCCTGATTCGACATGTCGACATGACATCTGACCTGATCGAGTATTTCGAGGCGATGTTCTCACCCCGCAGTTCGGCGACGGAAGACCAAAAGTCAGAATTGCTCGATAAGCTGCATACTCATCTGGACAACGTTGTCAGTCTGGACGAAGATGTGATTCTGAGAGGATATCTGAATGCGATCGCAAGCACGCTTCGCACAAATCACTACTGTAGGGATGCTTCGGGCAATCGCCTGGGATACCTGTCGTTCAAGATCGATTGCGCAAGGATTGACAAGATGCCTGATCCGCGACCGATGTATGAGATTTTTGTCTATTCACCGCAAATCGAAGCGGTTCATCTTCGAGGCGGCAAGGTTGCACGGGGCGGGCTGAGATGGTCAGACCGGCGCGAGGACTTCAGAACCGAGGTGCTGGGATTGGTGAAGGCGCAGATGGTGAAGAACGCGGTGATCGTTCCCGTCGGGTCGAAAGGTGGATTTGTGATCAAACAACCCACACCTTCCGGCATTACCGTGCAGGAACACGCAATCGAGTGTTACCGGAACTTTATCCGCGGAATGCTGGATATCACTGACAATATCGTCGCAGGACAGATTGTCCCGCCTGCCAATGTGAAGCGCTACGATGACGATGATCCTTATCTGGTGGTGGCGGCGGACAAGGGCACCGCAACGTTTTCCGATATTGCCAACGCACTGTCACAAGAATATGGGTTCTGGCTGGGAGATGCTTTTGCATCCGGTGGCTCAGTCGGCTACGACCACAAGGGCATGGGTATCACCGCCCGCGGGGCTTGGGAGTCCGTTAAGCGTCACTTCCGCGAATTGGGCATGAATACGCAGACGACAGAATTCACTGTCATCGGCATCGGGGACATGAGCGGTGATGTATTCGGCAATGGCATGCTGCTGTCAGAACATATCAGATTGATCGGTGCGTTCAATCACATCGAGATTTTCATTGATCCCGATCCGGACGCGGCGGTCAGTTTCAGGGAGCGTAAACGCCTGTTTGATTCACCGGGCCTGACCTGGAAGGACTACAACAAGGATCTGATTTCCGAAGGCGGCGCGATCTACGATCGAAGTGCGAAAGCAGTCAGCCTCAGCCCTCAGGCACAGCAAGCACTGCGTGTAAAGGCAAAAAAGCTCACACCCAACGAATTGCTTAACGCAATGCTCAAGGCACCTGTCGATCTGCTTTGGAACGGAGGTATAGGAACCTACGTCAAGGCGACCACTGAAACCCATGCGGATACGGAAAACCGTTCGAATGACGCGATCCGCGTCGATGGCAGCGAGTTGGGTTGCAAGGTTGTGGGCGAAGGTGGGAATTTGGGCATGACCCAGCTGGGACGTGTCGAGTTCTGTTTGCGCGGCGGGCGTTGCTTTACCGATTTTATCGACAATTCAGGTGGCGTGGACTGCTCTGATCATGAGGTCAACATCAAGATTCTACTCAATCAGGTGGTCAGCAATGGCGACATGACTGACAAGCAAAGAGAAAAAATTCTCAGTGACATGACCGATGAGGTCGCGGAACTTGTGCTCACAGACAACTACCAGCAGAGTCAGGCATTGAGTGCAATCAATGCAGAGTCAGGCAGTCTGATCCGAGAGCATTGGCAATATATCCGGGAACTCGAGTCATCCGGCGATCTGGACCCTGAATTGGAATTTCTGCCGGACAGGGACGAGGTCAGGCGTCGGCAGAATGAAGGATTGGGGCTTACCTATCCGGAACTTTCCATCTTGCTGGATTATTCGAAAATGACACTGTATCAGCACCTGCTGGATTCGGCCATGCCGGAGGATCCTTACCTGATTCAGGAGCTATACGCGTATTTTCCTCAGCGACTGTCCGAGAGATTCAGTGACGAGATGCACGATCATCGTCTCAAACGGGAAATTATTGCGACATCCGTTACCAACAATCTCATCAATCGGGGTGGTCCGACTTTCGTGTATCGAATGCGGCAATATACGAATGCCGGATACGACGATGTCGCCAGGGCTTTTTGCGTCGCGCGCGATGTGTTTGACATGGCAGACACGTGGCAGTCGATCGAGGATCTTGATAACAAGGTTCCTGCCCACACCCAAATTACCATGCTTTCCTACGTCAGCGGTCTTCTGGAACGCGCTGCATTGTGGCTGTTGCGTTATCGAGGACAGTCATTGGATATCGAGGAGTCGGTGGAATACTTCAAGTCTGACGTTACCAAACTGACCAAGAGCCTGTCCAAATCCTTGACCAAGCAGTATCTGTCTGCGATGAACAGGCAGGTGAAGGAATTGACTGACAACAAGGTACCGAAAGCGTTGGCACGACGCATTGTCGAACTGATTGCACTTTCGACTGCGTTCGACATCGTTGAGATCATGAAGGCATCCAACAAGTCGGCTGAATTCGTCGCTGGTGTTTACTTCGACATCGGTGCCCGGTTGGAACTGATATGGATTCGGCAGAAAATAGCAATGCTGCCGGTGGAAAACCGCTGGCACAATCTTGCCAAATCAAGACTTGCCGATGATGTTCACTCCCATCAATTCTCGATTGCCGGTGACGTGGTACAAAGTGCTGAGAAAAGTGATCCGAAGGTCGCCGTTTCTGAATGGATTGATGCAAACAGCAATGGATGCCGCATGTTGGCAAGCATAATTGCCGACATGAAGTCGATCAGCAAAGTTGATTTTGCGACACTGACTGTTGCGATCAGTGAGGTGCATCTGCTCGGTCGAAGTTCCGATCAGTGATACTTGAGACTTGGCTTGTGCCAGTTTGGTGCAGCGGATTCAGCGGCGTTACTTGATGCAATGAACGCGGTTGAATCGCATTGGCTTTCCTTCTGGGGCGCTGCGTTACGGGCGACAGCGCAGCGGTCAGGCGTTGCGGTGATTCCAAGTGAGAACATACAGTCGACCCTCCGCGCCCAGTCGCAAGATTACTTTGGTGATGGACAATTTGAACGCCCACCGTCCAGGGACACTGTATGAGACCTTGACCGCCTCGGAGGTCAAGGCGCTATGGGATCGGTTTGAATCCGTGTACACGCCGAAACATGGCAGTTGGCTGAATGTTGCTGAAGTTGAGATTGGCGTGATGGCACGGCAGTGTCTGAACCGTCGAATTGACTCGATCGGGACGATGGCAGACGAAGTGACGGCGTGACAGGGGGGGGTCGGGTCCGATCAAGCGTGTTTTTCCAGAGTATCTGCCTCACATCGGTCGCTCGCAAGCAAAAAATCGACGAGAAGTTGTTCACTCATGTCTGTGAAAGATGGAACTCCCGTGCACAGAAGCACCGAAAACCGGGATATTGGCATTCAAGATCTTGCGGGATTTGCCGCATCATCCCCAAATTTTCCAACTTCGATTCCTGCGCTCAACTAAAATGAACTGAAAAGCCAGCGTACGTAATCGTTGTATCCAATAAATTATTCAAATGTCAGGATCATCCGTGAATCGTCGATGATCAGACTCGTTGCGATGTCACTGTCGCTTTCGAATTTTATTATTTCAACACGTTAGAGCCGTGCAGATCGTTCTCGACTGGTTCAAGCGCCAGCTGAATAATCCTCAGATCATCATTCTCTCGGTTTTTCTGATCGTGGGATTTTCGTTGGTCATCTATGCGGGGAAAATGATCGCTCCAGTCATTGCCGGTGCTGTCATCGCATACATACTTGAAGGCGGGGTGAAATTCTGCGAGGGGATAAGAATTCCGCGCCTGACCGCGGTTTTGATTCTGTTATGTGTGTTTCTTGTCCTGATCGTCGCCTTGGTGTTCGGAATTCTGCCGCTTGTCATACAACAGGCATTGCAATTGGTGGCCCAGGTGCCGACCTGGGTGTCCGAGGCTCGGGACTCACTGCTTCAATTGCCCGACCGCTACCCTGGAATCATTTCGGTTGAGCAGATTGAGATATTTTTCAGGGCCACAACGGAGTTCGTCACCCGGCAGGGACAACAGATTGTGGTCACCTGGTCAGCATCCTCTGTCGTGGGTGTGATCACCATAGTCGTCTATCTGATACTCGTTCCAATCCTGGTTTTCTTCTTTCTCAAGGACAAGGCCAAATTGACCCAATGGTTTTCCCACTTTTTTCCGGACAAGGATCATGCATTGACACAAACAGTCTGGGAAAACCTCGACCGACAGATGTCGAATTACATACGCGGTAAGTTCTGGGAGATCCTGATCGTTGGTGGGGTGACTTTCATTGTTTTCACCGCGTTTGGACTCCAGTTCGCTGCGCTGCTGAGCGTCGTCGTCGGCTTGTCGGTGCTGATTCCATTTATCGGCGCGGCAGTAGTGACAATCCCGGTCGTCGCCGTCGCTGCTGTCCAGTGGGGAATCTCGCCGGAATTTGCCTACCTGGTCATTGCATATCTGATCATTCAATTCCTGGATGGCTACATTCTGGTTCCGTTGCTGTTCTCCGAAGTGGTCGATCTTCATCCGGTGGCGATTGTCGTTGCCGTTCTCGTTTTTGGTGGAATATGGGGAGTCTGGGGTGTATTTTTCGCGATTCCACTGGCGACACTTGTTCAGGCTGTATTGATTTCGTGGCCCAGAGCCAGCGATTCAATCGAGGAATAAACCCAACTTCGGCTAACAGACCTCATGATTCCCAAATCACCACCGAAAGGTCGAGGTGCGATATCCAATCGCTCGGGCAGATTCGAGAGTTGGGATCACCAGGAATTCGACGACGGTTGGTATCACGAGGAGTTGCCGGCCTTGAAAACCACAATAGAAAACGACAACGCCCGCACTGTCATCGCACGAAATCGGTCGCCCGACCTGCCATTTGACCGGTCGATCAACATGTATCGAGGGTGCGAGCACGGATGCTCGTATTGCTATGCGAGGCCCAGTCACACCTACCTCGGCTATTCGGCTGGACTGGATTTCGAAACCAAACTGTTCGCCAAACATGATGTTGCGGAAAAACTGACCAAAGAGATTACCGCGGATTCATATCAGTGTCAGACCATAGCGCTTGGAGCCAACACGGATCCGTATCAGCCCGTTGAGAGAAACCTGCGCCTGACCCGACAGATACTCGAAGTGCTTCTGGAGCATCGCCATCCGTTGCAGATCACGACCAAATCAGCGTCGATCATGCGGGACATCGATTTACTCTCAGAGTTGGCACGGCACAACCTCGTCGGCGTCAATGTCTCTATCACCTCACTTGATGCGGGCCTTACAAGAAGACTCGAACCGCGTGCAAGCGCGCCACACAGTCGTATCAAGGCAGTTTCTCGACTTGTACAGCATCAAATTCCGATTACAATATTCGTTGCTCCGGTCATTCCAGGGCTGAACGACCATGAAGTCGAGACGATTCTTGAATCATGTGCACAGGCGGGTGCCCGACGCGCTGAGTGGACAATGATTCGACTGCCGCTGGAGGTGGCAGATCTGTTTCGGGAATGGTTGAGGACTCACTATCCGGGTCGCGAAGCTCGCGTGATGAGTCTGATCCAGCAGGTCAGGGGTGGCAGGACCAATAGCTCTGAATTTTTTGAAAGGATGCGCGGTACCGGACCGATCGCCGAAATGATCCACAAGCGTTTCGTGAGTGCGGTAAGAAAATTCGGTTTGGACACGCCTCCGGTTGAACTGGACGTTGCGAAGTTTCGCAAGACAGTCACCGGCGCAGTCCAGATGTCACTGTTCACGTGATCGGTGACATTCGCGGTAATTCGCCCATCCGGATGAATTGACTTGTTTACATTTGAATTGTTGTGATGGAAGTAAAAAAGCATGCAGCACCGCTCGCACTGGAAACCAACCAGCCGAAATCCGGCGAATCCTCTTCTGCGCCCACCGCCTTGGATCGTTCTTTGGTCAGGAGGTTACTCGATTATTCAGGCAACCCTCGAATTGATGTCCAATTATGGGACGGTGAGACAATATCCGTCGCGAATCAGGAATCGATCGCAACTGTGAAATTCAATTCCCGCTCTGCGTATCGGCGGATGCTCACACAGGGAGAAATCGGTTTCGGTGATGGCTACAGTGACGGTCAGATCGAGATTGAGGGCGAGTTGGTCGAATTTCTCTGTGAGGCATATCGTGCAAAGAAGCATTCTGATAAAAATCCGAAAGGTGTGCTTCAGTTGCAGGAACTGTTATCGAGGAAGAAGCCCAGAAAGAACACACTGGCCGGGTCCAAGTCAAACATCCATCATCATTATGATCTTGGCAACGAGTTTTATTCTCTATGGCTTGATCGAGAGGCCATGCAGTACACCTGTGCGTACTACCCGATCGAGTCCATGACGCTGGAACAGGCACAAGTTGCGAAAATGGAGCACGTGTGTCGTAAATTGATGCTTCAGCCCGGTCAGACGGTAGTCGAGGCGGGATGCGGTTGGGGTGGACTCGCAAGGTATATGGCGAAGACCTATGGCGTCAATGTGAGATCCTATAATATTTCACACGAACAGATTGTCTATGCCACCGAACAGGCCCGACAGGAGGGACTTGATGACCTGGTGGAATACGTCGAGGATGATTATCGCAATATCACGGGTTCTTACGACGTATTTGTTTCGATTGGAATGCTGGAGCACGTAGGGAGTCAGAACTATCAGGCGCTTGGTGCGGTCGTTGATCGCTGCCTGGCTGAGAATGGCCGGGCGTTGGTCCATTCGATTGGCAGAAATACCCCGGAATTGATGAGCGCATGGATTGAGAAGCGCATATTTCCCGGTGCCTACCCTCCAACCATCCGTGAAATGATGGATATTGTCGAACCGTTCAATTTTTCAGTGCTTGACATCGAGAATCTGCGGCTGCACTATGCGAAAACACTAGGACACTGGCTGGAAAGATTCAACGACAACGAGGAGAAGATTTGCGGGATGTTTGATGACAGATTCGTTCGTGCATGGCGACTGTATCTCAGCGGCTCGATCTCGGCGTTTCTGGTTGGAACACTGCAGCTGTTTCAGATTGCATTCGCCCGCGGAGCCGACAACAGTATTGCGATGACGCGCGAACACCTATACCCATATCAGCAAAGTTGACTGTCTCGACTGCAAAATCCGCCGAAACTGTTGAATTCGACAAACTGATTCAGCAAATTCGGGATTTTGCCCAAGAAAGGGACTGGGAGCAGTTTCATTCTCCCAAGAATCTGGCGATGGCATTGATGGTCGAGGCTTCTGAGCTGGCTGAGATCTTCCAATGGTTGACGCAAGAGCAGAGTTTGAATCTTGACTCCGACCAAAAGCAGCGGGTGGAGGAAGAAGTCGCGGATGTGATGAATTACCTGATTCGCATCTGTGATCGGCTGGATATCGATCTGCTGGAGGCAACCCGCAGAAAAATCAGGATCAATACCGAAAAATATCCAGTCAGCCAAGCCCGGGGCAGTGCCCTGAAATACACACAATACCAGTCTTGATCAGAGTCTACATCGCCGAAAACCTGGCGGACGCGCATCTCGTCTGCAATCGGATTCGAGAAAACGGTATCGTCGCACACGTGTTCAATGAGTTCTCCAACGGCGCGGTCGGGGAGTTGCCGTTTACGCACACCTGGCCGGAAGTCTGGGTGGAGAATGACCGGGACAAAAACTACGCACTTGAGATCGTGAGCCAGTGCCAGCCGGCGGAATTCGTGGACGCCGAACGCGACTGCCCGGAGTGTGGCCAGCTCAATCCGGTCAACTTCGAAATTTGCTGGAGTTGCTCTGCGCAGCTTGCAGTGGATTGACGGTGTGACTTTGCCGTCAACTGACTTTCCACAACCGACTTGAAAAAGAGAAAACTTCGTTTCAAAGGGCTGCTCCGAAGTCTGCTGATCAGATTTACAGTATGGGCGGTTTCCCTCACAGCAATCGGTGCGGTTGCCGGATTTTTGTGGATTGACCATCAGGTGCGGGAGCGCTTTGACCGCCAGTTGTGGGATATTCCTGTACACATCTACAGTCGCGCCACCGAAATCTATCCGGGTCTTCCCATTTCAGCCGATCAACTTGAGCGGCGATTGCGAAACCTGGGTTACCGAACAGTCGCTGATCCGAAACAACCGGGTGAATTCAGTAAAGATCAGGACACAATTGATCTGGTTTCAAGGGAATTTCAATTTTGGGACGGACAGCGAAGTTCGATGTCTGCGCGGATAAGCATTGACCGTGACAGGATTGCTGCGATCACCGATCGAAAAACCGGTTCCAGTATTTCCCTGATCAGGCTGAAGCCGGTTCTGATCGGAAGCCTTTCGCAGTTACAGCATGAAGATCGGTCGTTGCAGAAACTGGAAGAAATGCCAAGGTTGTTACTCACCACACTGGTGGCAGTGGAAGATCGGAATTTCACACAGCATCGAGGTGTGGACTTACAGGCAATCCTGCGCGCGGCCTGGGTCAATCTGACTGCGGGAAGAATCGTACAAGGCGGGAGCACCCTGACACAGCAGCTGATCAAGAACATCTATGGCAGGGATGAGCGGACTTACCAGCGCAAGTTGCTTGAGATTGCCATGGCGGTAGTCATGGAGTTCAGACTTGAGAAACATCAAATTCTGGAAGCCTACTGCAACGAGGTGTTTCTGGGGCAGGATGGCAAACGTGCAATTCATGGATTCGGACTCGGAAGCCAATTTCTTTTCGGTCGTCCGCTGTCCGAACTGAACGCGGCGGAAATCGCCCAGCTTGTCGGGATGATCAAGGCGCCAAGCGCCTACAATCCGCTACGGAATCCGCAACGGGCACAAGAACGTCGTGACTTGGTCCTGAACATCATGAGCAGGGATGGATTGATTTCGCAGGACACCTTCACGAAGCATGTCAACAAACCACTTGACCTGGCAACCTCGAAAAATCGCGTTCGACGGGAGTTCGCATCGTTTTCCGACGTCGTGCTTCGGCAGCTGTCCGGCAAGATTTCTGCGGAAGGGTTCACGGAAGGCGACTTTTCGGTGTTTACAACCATGGACATCGAGGTACAGCGAGCGGCGGAAAAATCACTTGCCGAGGAACTGACCGCAATTGAGAGGCAGCGCGGAATCCCTTCCGGCACTCTTGAAGGCGCAGTCGTAGTCATTCGCCCGGACGACGGTGAGGTGCTGGCGATTGCCGGTGGCAGAACGGGCTATGTGGGCACTTTCAATCGGGCGATCGATGCCCACCGGCCAATCGGCTCGCTCATCAAGCCCATCGTCTATCTCAGCGCGTTCATGGAGGAATCCAAATGGACGCTGGGCAGTCTTGTTGCAGATGAGCGGTTTTCCTACAGGACGGAAAATGGACAATTGTGGTCTCCGCAGAACTACGACGAGGAATTCTTGGGTGACATCACCATACTTGAGGCACTGGCAAAATCCAGGAACATACCTGCCGTCCGCGTCGGTACAGAAATCGGCGTCGATTCGGTCGCTGGAAGTCTAAGCCGGTTGGGCATTGAGATCAAGGGCCCGGTTTACCCCTCGATGTTACTCGGTACGCTGGAACTCTCACCCATGCAGGTGGTTCAGATGTATCAGGCATTGGCCAACTATGGTTATCTGACCGGACTTCGCGCCATATCAACAATTGCCGACAATTCAGGAAATAAGTCAATTCAGACCCAGCTCCGTGCCCGTTCAGCGATACCTGCCGAGCAAGCCTACCTTGCACTTTTCGCCATGCAGGAAGCGGTTTCCAACGGCACCGGGAGACGCTTGCTGGAGTCCTTCCCGGCCGCTTTGGCCCTGGCCGGAAAAACCGGGACGACCGACGATTATCGAGACAGTTGGTTCGTCGGAATTTCGGGAAACATGCTTGGGGCTGTCTGGGTGGGTCGCGATGACAACCGTCCAGTCGGGCTGACCGGAGCAAACGGCGCACTGGTGATCTGGTCATCGATGATGAAACACCTGAATTTGCAGCCCCTGGAACCGGGAGTCAGTGAATCGATTGAGTTCGTCGACATCGATCCCCGCACAGGGTATCGGGCTGGCGCAGGCTGTAGCGACGGAAAAAGAATCCCATTTCTCAACGGAACCGCTCCGAACCGGGTGTCAAACTGCGATGGGGCCGGATAGTCTTCCACGGATTGGCCTTGACCCGCAACAATACTGGTAAAATGACCACCTATCATGACTGACGAATATATCCCCGAGCAGGTAGAAACTTCGGCCCAGAATTTCTGGTCCGACAATCGGAGTTTTGAGGTGACAGAAGATCCCGGCCGGGAGAAATTCTATTGCCTCAGCATGTTCCCGTATCCCTCCGGCGCATTGCACATGGGGCATGTTCGAAATTATTCGATCGGCGATGCAATGAGTCGATACCAGAGGATGCTCGGCAAGAATGTCCTTCAGCCGATGGGGTGGGATGCTTTCGGGCTTCCGGCGGAAAATGCCGCAATTGCCAAGGGTGTGCCCGCGGCCCGCTGGACCTACGAAAATATCGCCGATATGAAACGGCAGCTCAAGCGACTGGGATTCGCTTATGACTGGTCCCGTGAACTTGCAACCTGCAAACCCGAATACTATCGCTGGGAACAATGGTTTTTCACGCGCTTGATCGAAAAGAATCTTGCCTATCGCAAGATGGCGATCGTGAATTGGGATCCCGTTGAGCAGACCGTATTGGCGAACGAGCAGGTGGACAGCACCGGACGGGGGTGGCGCTCGGGCGCGTTGGTCGAAAGAAGGGAGATCCCCCAGTGGTTTATTCGCATCACGGCTTATGCCGACGAACTGCTGGATGAACTGGACAATATGCCCGGCTGGCCGGAATCGGTCAAGACCATGCAGAGAAACTGGATTGGTCGCTCAGAGGGTGTTGAGTTTGATATCGAGGTTGAGGACGGACACCCGCCGATGCGTGTTTTCACGACCCGGCCCGACACTGTCATGGGGATAACCTACACTGCGATTGCACCGGAATATCCGCTGGCACAGCACTTTGCCAAATTAGATTCCGACGTTGCGAAGTTCATCGAGTCGTGTAAGAAATACAACACCTCGGAAGCCGCCATGGAAACCATGGAAAAGGTCGGCATGCGGCTGCCGATCAGCGCGATTCATCCGGTCAGCGGCGAGAGAATTCCGATATTCATCGCCAACTTCGTGCTGATCACCTACGGAACCGGTGCCATCATGGCAGTTCCGGGACATGATCAACGCGATTGGGAGTTCGCCCGCAAGTACGATCTGGATATTCGAAAAGTTGTACGACCGGCCAGAGGTGATGTGGATCTCGATCAAGGGGCCTATGTGGACAAGGTGAATACCGAATCGTGCAACTCAGGACAGTTTGATGGCCTTGACTTTGAAGGCTGTTTTGATTCGACCGCTGATTTCCTTACGCACCATGCCAATGGTGAGCGCAAGATCAATTATCGCCTCAGGGACTGGGGAGTATCCAGACAGCGATATTGGGGCTGTCCCGTTCCAGTGATCTATGACTCCGACGGCAACCCTCATGCGGTGCCGGACGAGGATCTTCCAGTCGTATTGCCGGAGGACGTCGAGTTCAAGGGTGTACAGTCACCCATCCGGGACGATCCGGCGTTTTTGGACGCTGAGGTGCCGGGAACAGATCTTCAGGGCCGGCGCGAGACAGATACTTTTGATACGTTCGTCGAATCGTCGTGGTATTTTGCCAGATTCTGCACTCCCGGTGTTGAATCCAAGGTTGACCACCGTGCGAACTACTGGCTGCCGGTGGATCATTACATTGGTGGCATCGAGCACGCGGTATTGCATCTTCTCTATGCGAGGATGTATCACAAAATGATGCGCGATCTTGGACTGCTTGATTCCGATGAGCCCTTTACCAATCTGCTGACACAGGGCATGGTTCTGAAAGATGGATCAAAGATGTCGAAGTCCGTCGGCAATGTGGTCGATCCGCAACAGATGATTGACCGATTCGGTGCCGACAGTGTGCGGCTGTTCATACTGTTTGCATCACCGCCGCATCAGACTCTGGAATGGAATGATGAGGCATTGGGCGGCGCCTATCGGTTTCTGAATCGTTTGTGGAACCTCGTCATCAGATTTCAGGAATCCATCACAGGCATCTGCAAACCCGATGGCCGCAGCAGCCTTGACGACTTTGACTGGGCTCATGGAATCAAAGATGATGCAGTCAGGGAACTGAGGCTGCGTACCCATCAGCTGCTGCAGCGAATCAGCTACGACTTCAATCGGCATCAATACAATACTGCGATCGCTGCCTGCATGGAAATTGTAAACGTGGTTTCGACGTTTGATTCGGACCACTCAACATCTGAGTCGACCGATCGGCTAAGGGCGGTCGCAGAAGCAATATTCGTATTGTTGCGCGTGCTGTCACCCATAGCGCCGCACATCTGCCATGAATTATGGGTTCGTCTGGGAATATCCGAACCGTTGATTGACGCGCCGTGGCCGCAAGTCGACAGTACTGCCTTGGTACAGTCGGCAATTACGGTGCCGGTACAGGTCAATGGTCGGCTTCGCGGTCAGATTGAAATCAGTGTCGAGGCATCGGATGAGCAGATCTCGGCCATCGCGCTTGACAATGCCGGCGTACAAAGACATGTCGGCGACAAGCCGGTTCGTAGGATAATTATTGTTCCACAGAAGATGGTCAATGTAATCATATGAGGTCGAGTATGAAATCCCTTACGAAGTTATTGGTATTGGTACTTGCAGGCTTGCTGGTGTCAGGTTGCGGATTTCAATTGCGCGGTTCGGACGGTTCCTCGTCGACAATGTCGGTCAACTATGACTATTCCATAACCATTCGGACAGCCAATCCGGAATTTCGCTTGAAGCTGGCCGAGAGTTTGGCCGGGCTTGAATTCAACGTTGTCGGATACGATGGCGACTATCTCGTAGAAGTTTTCGACGAGCAATACACCGAAGACGATTTCGAGGATGTCGACGATAGCCTGACATTGAATATCAAGACTCTGGAATATTCGATCCAATTCCGCCTGAAGGAACCTGGCCAGGATGAGATGATGGTCTCCCAGACAATAGAACTGAGGCTTGACTACTCGAACTTCGGTGACAAGGAGGTAGCCCGTGACGTCACGACCAAGGATGCCTTGCGACGATCCCGTGAGAAAGCCGCACAACTGCTTGCCCATCGTCTGGTAGCAATAATTCAGGGTCAATAAGGGCGCAGGCTACCGTTGCCATGCTAATGGATAGAGCTGAACTCGCCCGCCGGCTCAAGGAAAAAGTTGATTTCCGGTATTTCATCTTTGGCAAGGAGCTTTTTCTGGTCGAGCGATGTTGCAGTATCATCCGGGAGCATGCAAAAGAGCAGGGCTACTCGGAAAGGATCGTGATGACTGCCAACGCGGACTTTGACTGGCAGTTGCTCAATGACTATCTCACCGAGCAGTCGCTTTTCGCATCAAGAAAACTCATTGAGTTAAGGCTCCCTGCCAGCGGGAGGCCAGGCCAACAGGGTGCGGCGGCCCTGACCGCTTGCCTGGACAATCAGAATTCAGACGCAATGGTGCTGGTGATCGGCGGAGCAATTGATTCCAGCGCCCGCAGTTCCAAATGGTTCAAGCAGTGCGTTCAAGAGGCCACCGCAGTCGATAACCGCGAATTGAACTTCAGGGAATTTCAGGAGTGGATCAAAAGCTTTTTTGACCGCAACGGGTTCACTTACGACCGCGAGGTGATCAGCCGGTTTGCCTATTACTTCGAAGGCAACATGCTGGCTGCCGCCAACGAAATGCGCAAACTTAAACTCAGCCATGACGAAAGCCGCCTGACACTTGAGAGATTCGAGCAGATGGTTGTTGACCAGGCGAGGTTCAATGTGTTCTCGCTCACTGATGCCTGTCTGGCCGGTGATTCCGCACGGGGCGTTCGCCTGCTGCATAGCCTGAAGACAGAGGGAGTCGAACCTGTGGTGGTGCTGATGACAATGGCTCGGGAAGCAAGAATTGTCTACAAGATTGCAGTTGCGACTGACCGGCGATTGCCATTGGCGCAGATATTCAAGGAATTGCGAATTTGGAAGTCTCGGGAAAATCTGATTCGTGAAGCTGCAGGAAGACTCGGCGTCGGCGGCAGTGCGAGGTGCCTGCGTCGGTTGGCACGGGTCGACCGCATTGTGAAGGGTCGCGACGATCCGCCGGTCGGCGGCAGCATCTGGTATGAGTTCGAGAGAATCATTCTCGAAATGTGCCGTTCGCGGGCGAAGCCAACTGCACCTGCAAGATTTGCCAGGGTTCGCTGACGTCAATTCCAAAGCGCGTGAGGATGCGAGCGCGTCCTGATTCCGGAAAATTCATCGTGACGGCTGCGACGCAATTCATTTCGCTGCAAAGTCCCCGGCCGACGGGATCATCTGACCGGAATCGGCACAACAGCACTTCAAGCGCCCCTTCCGGTTCTCTGAAGTCCGTCGCAACGAAAGTGCCTCGACATTTAACATTGACTAGACTGAATTGTTGCGTACAATTGAATCATGTGCACTGGATCGGCGAACGTGACATCAGCGGCATTGATACGTCCGGAAATTTCAGTCAGAATCCAGGTCCGACACGGATCGGATCGAATGCGTCGCGTATGGAATAGCACTTTTCCTGCATTAATCCCCGACCCGTGCTGAACACCAGCCAGTAGGAATTGCATTGAACACCCAGTTACAACAGGAATTTGATGTCGGTACCTATGTGACCCTGTTGGCATCGGCTGCGCGAGCGGCATCCTATGGACTTGCCCGCTCTTCGACCGATCAGCGCAATCACGCGTTGTTGACTGCCGCGAAGTCAATCGAATCCAGTTCAATCAGCATTCAGAAGGCCAACCAGATTGATCTCGGACTCGGTCGCGACAAAAATCTGTCCGATGCGATGCTGGACCGCCTGGAACTGACAGATTCCAGAATCAAGGCGATGGCCGATGGGTTGAGGCAGACGGCACAGTTGCCGGACCCGGTGGGTGAAATTTCCGGAATCATCCAACGTCCGTCAGGTATTCGGGTAGGGCGCATGCGCGTACCGCTGGGTGTCATCGGTATCATCTACGAGTCCCGTCCGAACGTGACAGCAGACGCAGGCGCGCTGTGCCTCAAGTCGGGTAACGCAGTAATACTCCGGGGAGGTTCTGAAGCATTCAACTCCAATCGTGCGATCGTTTCGTGCTTGCGTTCCGGACTTGAGTCAGGCGGGCTCAATGCTGATGCGCTCCAGTACGTCGAAACGACGAACAGAAGCGCAATCGACGAAATGGTGACGCTGCACCAATTCATTGATGTGATTGTCCCCCGGGGTGGCAAGGGATTGATTGAGAGGATCGCGGCCCGGTCCGCAATTCCGGTGCTCAAGCATCTTGATGGGGTTTGCCATGTCTATGTTGACGATGACGCTGATATGGACAAGGCAGTTCCAATTGTGATGAATTCAAAAACCCATCGATACGGTGTCTGCAATGCCATTGAGACTCTTCTCGTGTCCGAGCGGGTTGCAAACGACCTATTGTCCCGGGTGGTTCCGATGCTGACTGAAAAGGGTGTTGAACTGCGTGGTTGCGAGAACAGCCGCCGCTTGTTTCCGCAAATGCTGGCGGCGAATGAAAATGACTGGTACGAAGAGTATCTGGCACCGATTTTGGCGGTCCGGATCGTCGATGGCCTGGATCAGGCGATCGATCATATCCGGAAGTATGGCTCCGAACACACCGACTCGATCGTGACAGAAAGTATCGTTCATGCTGAACGTTTTCTCAGGGAAGTGGACTCAAGTTCGGTCATGGTCAATGCCTCGACACGGTTTGCAGACGGTTTCGAATACGGACTCGGCGCTGAGATCGGAATCAGTACCAACAAGCTCCACGCCCGCGGGCCGGTAGGACTTGAAGGACTTACCATGCAGAAATTTGTCGTATATGGAGACGGCACAATCAGAGAATAGATCTTGATCTTTGCCCCTATCTTCACCGACCTGTGTAATCAGGCTGTCGTCCGAGTCGGAGCCGATGACGAAGTATCGTGCAGATGAAACCGATCGGAGTATTCGGTGGCACCTTTGATCCGATACATTTTGGTCATATAAGACCAATGCTGGAGATCCGCGAATCTACGGGAATTTCTCAGGTTCATTACATTCCGAATTCCCGTCCCGGACACCGCGATCAGCCTCAGACAGCATCCATCCATCGTTGGAACATGATGGTTCTGGCACTTGACAGTCGCCCCGACTTCGTTGCCGATGACCGGGAACTGCGACGGGCCGGAATGTCATATATGGTGACGACTCTGCGTTCGCTGCGAAGTGAATTCGCGTTGCGTCCACTATGTCTGATTCTGGGAATGGATGCATTCCTGCATATCCATCGCTGGTACTGGTGGGCGGATGTCCTGAAACTCGCGAACATCATCGTAATGAATCGTCCGGGTGCGGATTTTCCGAATCAACTTCCCGGATGGTGGCTGCAGGCGCTGGAGTTCAATCCCTGGATACTGCACAGGAAAATGTCGGGGTGCATACTTCACGTTGCCGTGGAACGGGTGAACATATCCGCCACCGAGTTGAGAAGCAGGATTGCGCGGGGAGACGACTGCTCTGAGTCGCTGCCAGAATCTGTGTACGAATACATCAACAAGCACAATCTCTACCAAAGTACAGGAGGAACACCATAGTTGAAGTCCAATCCAATTCTTGAGGCGATCATGGAAGCGATCGGGAACGCAAAGGGACTGAACATCAGCGTCCTTGACGTTCAGGAAATGACAGATATTTCCGATCACATGATCATCGTTACCGGCTCTTCAAATCGCCATGTCAAGGCGATTATGAACACTGTTGTCGACGAATTACGCGAGTTCCGATCCAAGCCGATTGGAATTGAGGGTGAGCAGTACGCACAGTGGATTCTTTTGGATTACGGCGATGTGCTGGTGCACATCATGACCGCCGAGACTCGCGAATTCTATAACCTGGAACGTTTGTGGAAACACACACTGAAAGTTCCGTACGGCGAGAAGGTCGGGGTAGCGTCAAAGTGATTGACTGAAACGCTCAGGCATCCCATGTGAGTGAGGCCTCAACGATGAGTTGCAAGATTTTTCTGGCATCCAGTTCGCCCCAGCGACGTCGTATCCTTACAGCACTCGGATTCAGATTCTCGATCATTCATCCGCAGATCGACGAGTCAGTGACAGAAAATGAGACACCGCGCGAATATGTAACTCGACTCGCGGTTGACAAAGTGCGAAAAGGATTGACCCTGTTGCCCGACGGCACGAAAGATGCCATCGTTATTGGCGCGGACACCTGCGTCGCGATCGACGATTGCATTTTTGGGAAGCCTTGTCACCGGGAAGAGGCGCGGGACATGCTGCAGAAACTGTCGGACCGCGTACACGAGGTTCATTCGGCGGTGGCAGTGAGTCGCGGTACGCATGAGCAGTCCATGTGCGATTCGACCAGGGTTCATTTCGTCAGGCTGTCACAACAGCAACTGACTAGATACTTGCGGGATGGTGAGTACGAGAATCGAGCGGGTGCGTATGCCATTCAGGGCCAGGCCGCACAGTTCGTCTCTCGACTCGATGGATCATACAGCAGTGTTATCGGATTACCCGTGTCGCTGACCATGCAGCTTCTGAAAAATGTCGGTATGCCGGTACCCGATGAACAGTTCGCCAACACAGATTTGCAGAAAGAATTCCCTCTCACGCGGTCATGGGGTGGTGAGTATTGCATCTGATTGTGCGTACAATACACCCTGAATGGAATTAGACGAATAGACTTCTGCGCACATGAACACCTTCCTGAACCTGTCCGGGCGGATTTCCCACAAATTGTTGGTGATATTCCTGCGAATCATCGCACTCGCGAGCAGTTTCGTTTTATTGATCGTCCTGTGTCTGGCACTTGCTGTCACCAATGTAGATTCTTTCACACCCTGGCTGCTATCTGAAGCTGCCAGCCGTTCTGATGGTAGATTTTCATTCGATCAGATTGATTTTTCGTTCAGGGAGTCGTTGCCGGAATTCGAAATCCACGGACTGTCCGTCACCCGTGAATTGGATGAAGGTTCAATTTTGCTGTCGGCTGATGCGGTTCAGGTCCGATTGGCGAGTCCCTTGCTCACCAGCGAGGGTGTGCAAATTGATCAGATTGGTATTGCCAACCCTTCAGTAGACGCATCAATATCGGTCGCGAGCGGCCGCAAATCCAGTGAAACGAGCGCAATGGGGGCGCTTGCACTCAATTCATTGTTCCTGTCCGCACTGCAGTCCAATGTCCGTACGATCGACATCAGCGACGGTTCGTTCGGAGTCTTGCTGGACTCGCAGGATCTTGATGTCAGAGTACTTGGCGATTTCTCACTCGAAACCACACATACAGACCAGGGAGTCTCGATGGTTGGTAAGGTGGAATCTGAGTTGCGCAATCAATCGGTATTCTCGTTCAGACTCGATTTGACAGAACCGGTGGACGAATCAACGATGTCGAAGTTCGAGATCGATGTTGATTCGCTGGATGCCGCATGGTTGGCCGCAGCCTGGACAATCTCGGATGCCGGGAAGACAAAGATTGATCCGACCGCTCTGACAGCGGTGGCGGATGCACATATAAATGGGGAGATCGTGGATGGACACGTCGAATCAGTCAACTGGACTGTCGAGATGCGGGATCCGCAGCTCGACGGTGATATTCCGGATTCGACCGAAACTATAGCGAGTATCAAGGGAAGTTGGGAGGCCGATGATACAGGTAACAGGGTCAATACGGAGTTTGAACTCGTCAACTTGGATGCTAAAAGGATTCTGGACCTGTATCCAACTGTATTTCCACCAAAGTTCTACAAACATATGTCAGAGCGACTTGATTCGTTGTGGGTGAGACGGGCGACAGGAACCTTTGCAGGAGATCCCATGAATGCAATATTGCATAAGGATTTCGAGCAGCTGAATGTTGACGGTGATTTTCAGAACGTTAACTTCGTTTATGGAAATAAATGGCCTGCGTTACAGGATGGGAATGGAACATTCAAAGTCCGCGGCAAACGGTTGGACGTGGCGGGATCGAGTGGTGTGATTTATGGTGAGCCGATTGGCGAACTGACAGGTTATATCGAAGACTTTACAGTATCCGACCCGATTTTAAACCTGTCAGCGGAAATGGATGTACCCATGCCAATGTTGTTTGACTTTTTCGGGCCGGATGGAATTGTGTTGCCAGGCAAGACACAGGGCATTGCGGAAGGTTCCGGAACCGGCAACGTCTCACTTTCTGTGGTAGTTCCGCTAAGGCGGGGCAAGGAATATCTGATCGAGGGCGTTGCCCGACCGGGTGATATCTCTGCAGTGACCGAATATGGCCTCGAGGTATCGCAGATTCAAGGTCAGGTCAATTTCGATCGAATCGGTATCACCTCCGGAGAGCTGAGTGCCAAGGCCGTCGGAGGAGATTTCAAGACTCAATTCTACGGGTCGGGAACAAAAGGAAATTATGTTGTCCAAGGCACTGCGACTGGAAGTTCGGCAGCGGCTGAACTTGGACCGATAATCGGTTCTGCTCTTGGATCGAAACTGTCGGGTTCTTTTGAGTGGCGCGCTGATTACAGTTTTGAACCGAATGAGAACACCATCGCATTTTCGTCCCCGCTGACCGGATTGGACTCCGCATTGCCGTTTCCGTTAAAAAAAGGTCCTGGATTGCCCGTTCCGTTGCGTGCCAATATAAGAACGGTTGATGGAACTGAGCGTGAGTTCGATTTTGATCTGGCTTCAATTGTGAGTGGAAAACTGAATGCTACCTTGAGCAATCGAACCTGGAACATCCATTCGGGGTCATTGGCAATCGGTGACGCGGACCCCATCGGCACGCCGTCACCCGGTGTGCGGCTTGCCCTGTCGCTACCTGAATTGAACTATGAAGATTGGTCGAATCTTTTTGCCGATAACGAGTCGCAGTCCAAACTTCAGTTGGAGAGTCTGCAGATTGTCAAAGCGCAGTTGGGATCAGCCATAATGGCTCGAGGACGTCGGCTCAACGGGGTCAGCGCGACGATAGAAAAGAAAGACAAGTCCTGGGCAATTGAGATCGAATCCGATGAGGTTGCCGGAACAGCCGATTTCAGGAGTACCGATTTCCTTCAAGAGGGAGAATATCCGCATCTGACAGTTCGACTGTCCAAATGCCATATTCCGGAAGCGCAAAGCGATCCACCAGAGCGATCAGTCAATCCACGTAACGTACCGAACCTGGACTTTTCATGTTCTGACTTGCGCTACGGCCAATATCACTTCGGAGATAGCGTCATTCAAGCGAAGGCGACCAACGACAGCTGGCATATCGAGTCGGCTAAGTTTCAGACTCCTTCATTGTCTATCGTGGCCACCGGAGATTGGAAATACGATCAGTCGACGCGAATCGACTTCAGATTCAATTCAGCGGATCTCGGTGCGGCGATGAGTCAGCTCGGCTATCCTGGCAAGTTCGACAGCGGTGCCATCAATCTTTCCGGATATCTGACCTGGAACGACGCCCTCACCAAGTGGCAGCCAAACCTGACATCCGGTGAAGTCGGATTCGTCGCCAAGGATGGAACCGTGGTTGACGCGGCGAACAACCCCTCCACCGCGGTCGTCGGCGTATTGAATTACGACACCTTGCTTCAGAGAATCTCTGTTGACGTGAGTGATATCCTGAAAGGCGGCATCGCATTCCATAGCATCGAAGGCAAGATGACAGTTGTCGACGGGATCATCTTGGTTGATGGTGTACGCTTGAACAGCCCTTCGGTCGAGATTGTCATTCAAGGCTCGACAGATTGGACAAGAAAGGAACACAGGCTCGTCGCCGGCGCCCGATCAAATGTCGGAAAGTCGCTCACAACGATTGCCACGCTCATCAATCCCGTTCAGGGCTTGCTGACCTACCTCGCTCAGGAGTTTCTCGAGGAAATGGATGTCGAACTTTTTAAGCTGCAGTATCAAATCAGGGGACCTTGGGACGCACCGGAGGTGGAGGTGGTCAATACCCAGATACTGGCACCTGTCGACCCGGACCAATCGTAAAGATGAAAGTACTGGGAAAGTTCTTTATTTTGCTCGCGATACTCGCTGCACCGGCTGTGTGCGCCCAAAGCGAATATCAGGTGCTGATACCCAGATATGAGTGGCCCGATGACGCTTCCGCTGACGTTGTACTTCAAATACCGCAAATCCGAAGCGCGGTTGCGAAACTTCTGGAATCCGAAAACGCTCAGTTGATCATTCGCTACCCCGGCGGAGATGAGGGCAATCAATGGGCATTGGATTTGCGTGCAATGCTGGTCGGTCTGGGAATAGAGTCGAAGCACATCGTGCTTGAACCCGGCTCCGGCATAGACGAGACGATGGCTGTGATTGTAGCGCCGAAACGGGGGTCATGATGCCGCGTGTCGCGGCAATTCAGATGAATTCCGGTGACGATGTCGAGCACAATCTCAGATCGACCGAAGAACTTGTCACCGAAGCGAAACGTCAGTCTGCTGTCATTGCGGTCTTGCCGGAGTGCTTCTCGCTTATGGCACCGAACCATCAATGCAGGCTGTCCGCTGCCGAGCCTGCGGAAGGCGGCGGAACAGTCTGGACGTTTCTTTCGGACTTGGCACGGCGCGAGAAAATCTGGATTTTAGCCGCCGGTATTTTCACGCAGTGCGAAAATACCCGTAAGGTCCGCAACACGTCGTGGCTTTTCGATCATTGTGGCGAGTCGATTGCCCGATACGACAAGATCAACCTGTTTGATATCGAGTTGCCGGATGGAGAGCGCTATTCGGAGTCCAGCTATACCGTTGCTGGCAGTGAGATTGTCGCAGAGCAGACACCGGCTGGTGTTGCCGGGATCACTGTATGCTACGACCTTAGATTTCCCGCTCTTTATGAAAAGCTGACCGCAAAAGACGCGATCTGGTTTGCGATTCCTTCGGCTTTCGCATACACGACGGGTTGCAGACATTGGGAGGTTCTTTTACGCGCCAGAGCCATCGAAAATCATGCCTATGTTGTTGCCCCGGCACAATGGGGGAGACATCCTGGCGGACGAACGACCTACGGTCATACCATGATCGTAGACCCTTGGGGAGAGATTCTTGCACAACAGGGCAGGGACGATGGTGTTATCACTGCTGACTTGGATGCGGGAAGAGTCAATGAGATTCGCAAGAGGTTTTCCGAAGTGGAACAATAGGTGTCAATGTTGTGAATGCGTTAGGGTAGTGCAGTTATCTGAGATCAATCCAATCGTCACTGTATTCGATCAGTCGCTCTATACGCGAGGGCTCAACAAGAGGCACATCCCGATTGATCGCAAATCGTCTCGCAGAAGCTGGAATATTCCTCAATACTGTAAATTGTCCGCCGTGGAATTGCCACGTGAAAACATGTCTTCCACCATTCCTTTCGCAACCATTGAGATTGCCGCGAGGATTCAGACCCCATTTGTAATTGCCTGCTGCATACTGTCGAAGCTCGTCTTCAAAAATCACAAATTGCTTGGTTTCGACATTTCGAATGAGAACGACAATCCGAAGATCATTGTGTTCATTTCTCGCAGTGTTGAGACGGGCATTCCAGATTGACAATACAGCATCGCCGGTTTTCTGTAAATCCGCGTGCGGGTCACTTATCCCGAAAGAATAATCAGGTGAATTCCGACCGGAAATCAGACGTACTCGTTGTTGGCCGAACGGATTGCTGGATTGGATTGTCTTAACCGACCAAGCGGTAGTCTGAAGGGCAACATCAGCCAATCCTAGGGGACTCGCATAATCCACACCGTTTACAGCGGTTGCAAATATTTCACTGAAGTCATTGCCCGAGATATCCTTTCTGCCAATCGCTAGCCGAAGTACGATTTGCTTGCCAATCTCCCTAATGACGTATTCTGGAACTCGACCAATCGGCCATGGACCGGACTGAGAACCGCGGACACCGCGTAATCTCGGGTAGTCAAGCATTTACTAACTTGCGGATAACAGCTTTCACCATCGGGACCGGTACTGCATTTCCCGCCTGCTTGCGTGCCTGGGCGTCGACTTCGTGCAAATTGAAACTGTCTGGGAATCCCTGCAGGCGGAACATTTCTCGCGGTGTCAACCGACGCACTCCATTGACCAGCAGGTAGTTATAACTTGCCCCAGCACGCAAGGCGCATGAAAACGGGTGGCTGGAAACATTGCCCCCTTTGTTCTCATGCCAGATTGACGGTATGGTATCGGCTTGGTGTGCCTTTTGCCTCGAGTTTCTGATTCTATCGCTGACATAGTGCCGCTTGTCAGGCGACTTTTCCAACAATTCTGATAGCGGCTTCATGGATATGTTTGGCTCAGGCCAGTCAAAATCAGTCAGCCCATCAATCCGGCCAACGATCAGGACTCGCTCCCTTCTTTGTGGCAATCCATAGTCCAATGCGTTTAGAACACGGAAGTCAACTTCGTAATCCAGCGACTGCAGCACGGAAATAATGCGGTCCATGATCCGTCCACCATCTGAAGTAACGAGTTGCTTGACATTCTCCAATACGAATGCTGCCGGGCGTTTGCGCTCCAGTATCCTCGCGATGTCGAAGAAAAGTGTTCCTCTTGTATCCGAAAATCCCCGACGGTTGCCTATGATGCTAAACGGCTGGCAGGGGAATCCGGCACATAGCAAATCATGGTCAGGCACATCGGACGCATCGATGCAAGTAATATCACCATTCGGGGGAATACCAAAATTAGACTTGTAAACGCTGCGTGCCGGCTTGTCAATTTCGCTGGCGAATACGCATTCAAGACCAACCGCAGCAGCAGCGATGTGAAATCCGCCGACTCCACAAAACAAATCGATGAATGTATTCAGGCTGCGTCCCTGAGTACTTGCATGCCCAATGATGCGTGAATGTGTGGAAACACTGTCTGTCCGTGTTGGAGAATTCATCTGTGATTGATTACTAACTCCGGACATTATCAAGGTGAGTAACGTTTTGTATTGCGGGCCGATCTCATACCTGGAATACGTTTATCCATACCAAAACATTGGAGGATCACTCACCATTGATTTTACAACGCGCGGTACGGTACAAAACCAGCATTCATTGACAAGCGGGTGGAATACGTCACTTCACTAATTTTATCACTTTGCAACAATATCCTGTCCTCGTTCGCATTTGATGAGACTGCAGTAAGGCAGCGAGTGCGGGTTGATTGAATTTCAGATTATAGTTTTCCAAGGAGACGAGTTGTCCGAGTGATTGATGGGGCTGGTGATTGTCGGGTTGCACCCACCGCGAGTTGCTATAATTCCCGAGCGGCTCATTTCCGTTGTCAGATTGAGTTCCGCACGTCCGATGCGGTTCATATTCATTGGAATGTCTCCCTCGGACCTATAACGATTTTGAAATCTCCAATCAATTGATAATATTAGAGAATTGATGTTCTGAATAAAGTGTCAGGAAAGTTCTTCGAAAATGGACAATTACATTGAGCGGGCCCGCGCAACCTTACTGAATCCGGTCGAGATGGGCGATCGGGAATTGGATACCCTGCTTGGCAAAATGACGGGCAGGGACATAGATCACGCGGATCTTTATTTCCAATTCACGCGTCAGGAAAGTTGGGTGCTTGAAGAGGGAATCGTGAAGTCTGGCAGCTACAATGTTGACAAGGGTGTTGGGCTCAGGGCCGTGAGCGGCGACAAGTCAGGATTTGCCTTTTCGGACGACCTGAGGTTCCCGACTCTTGCCCAGGCGGCCGAGTCAGCTCGCGGAATCTCGCAGGGATTGGGCTCAGGCCGAATCGCTGCCGCAGCGCGCCGGTCGGTCAATGCGCCGATTCTTTATGAACCTCATGATCCACTCGCTAGCATCTCGGATGCGGACAAGGTGTCATTGCTCGAGCGTGTCGAGCAAGAGGCAAGGAAGGCTGACCCCAGAGTCAGTCAGGTAATCGCGAATCTGGCAGGGTCACATGAGATCGTGATGGTTGTGCGAGCGGACGGAGAAGTCTGCGCGGACGTTCGTCCGCTGGTACGTTTGACAGTCAATGTGGTGGCACAGAGCAACGGGCGTCGCGAACAGGGCAGTTTCAGTGGGGGTTCTCGGGGAACATACGACTCTCTGACAAATGATGATGTCGCTCTCGGATATGCCCGCGAAGCGGTCAGACAGGCATTGGTCAATCTCGAATCGATTAACGCGCCGGCGGGAACGATGGATGTTGTTCTCGGACCCGGTTGGCCTGGAATTATTCTGCATGAAGCGGTCGGTCACGGGTTGGAGGGGGATTTCAACCGAAAGGGCACATCTGCCTACGCCGGACGGGTTGGGGAAAAGGTTGCATCCGAATTGTGCACGATCGTCGATGATGGAACGATCGCCAATAGGCGGGGGTCGCTGACCATTGATGACGAGGGCACGCCGTCAATGAATTCAGTCCTGATCGAAAACGGAATCCTGAAAGGTTACATGCAGGATTTGACCAATGCGAGACTGATGGGACAGCCGGCTACCGGCAATGGTCGTCGCCAATCGTTCCGACATCAGCCAATGCCCCGGATGACAAATACGTATATGCTGCCGGGCGACTCGACTCATGACGAGATAATCGGCTCCGTTGACAAGGGTCTGTACGCTGTCAGTTTTTCCGGAGGTCAGGTGGACATAACGTCTGGCGAGTTTGTATTTTCCGCAACAGAAGCCTATCTGATCGAAAAAGGGAAAGTATCGCATCCCGTCAAGGGTGTGACCCTCATCGGCAACGGGCCGGATGTCCTTAACCGTATTACGATGGTTGGAAACAATCTGGAGTTGGATTCCGGGACCGGTACCTGCGGGAAAAACGGACAGAGTGTACCAGTGGGTGTTGGGCAGCCGACCATCAGAATCAACTCGCTGACAGTCGGCGGTGTTGAGATTTAGGTAACGAAAATGTCCGGCAACGGCCTGGTATCCGCAACCGATGGCGACGGCGTCTCCAAGTACGTCGTACAAGCCCTGGATTACGCATCGAAGTTAGGTACTGACAGTGCTTGCGCACATGTCGGGCGCGGTAAAGGGTATGAGTTGACCGTTCGAATGGGTGAACTCGAAACCATTGAGCACCACAATGGAGGAGAGCTACGCGTTACCGTTTACATGGGACACAAGAAAGGCAGTTCCACCACTTCCGACTTCAGCGATGAGGCGATCGCCGCCACAGTCCAGGCGGCAAAGTCAATTGCCGGATTTACCTCGGAAGATTCCTGCAATGGCTTGGCACCCAAAGATCGGTTGGCCAGCGAGTTTTCAGACCTGGACCTTTTCCACCCGTCGGATATAGACCGGGACAAAGCATTGGAGATTGCTCAGGAATGTGAATCAGCCGCAATGTCAAGCGATGCGAGAATCATCAATTCCGATGGAGCGACTGTCGAAACCCGGCAAGTAACGTCGGCGTTCGGCAATAGTGACGGATTTCTTCATGAGGAGCAATCGACATCCTACACCGTAAGCTGCTGCGTCATCGGAAAGTCTGATTCGGGGATGCAGCAGGACTATTGGTACAGCACAGGTTGTGACCCGAATCAGTTAGAAAGTGCACGGTCGATCGGATTGATGACAGCGAAGCGCACGTTACGCAGACTCGATTCCCAGCGAATCAATACCTGCGATGTGCCGGTGCTGTTTGAGGCACCGATTGCCTCTGGTCTGCTTCGTTGCCTGGTCGGCGGAATCAGCGGCAGCGCTCTTTACCGCAAGGCGAGTTTTCTGCTCGACAGTATCGGTGAGCGGATATTTCCCGAAGGAACCCGAATACATGAGCAACCGCACCTTAAGCGAGCGCTTGGAAGCGCTTTCGCGGACGCTGAAGGTGTCGCGACCGTTCCGAGAGACATTGTTTCGGATGGTGTGCTCAAAGGTTATGTGCTTGACGCTTATTCCGCGCGAAAATTAGGCATGGAAACCACCGCCAATGCAGGCGGAGTTCACAACCTGACAATTGATTCCGGAGAGCGGGATTTTGCAGGCATGCTCAAGTTGATGGATACCGGCTTGCTGGTGACGGGTTTGATGGGATTTGGCGTGAATACTGTAACCGGAAACTATTCTCAGGGTGCCCGCGGGTTCTGGGTGGAGAACGGTGAGATGCAGTATCCTGTTGAGGAATTGACCGTCGCCGGGAACCTTCGTGATATGTTTGGTGCGATTGTGGATGTTGGAAACGATGTCGATTTGCGTCACAACATCAGAACCGGTTCAATATTGATCAGCAATATGGCGGTATCGGGCGAGTGATCTGAATCCGTCCAGGATCAATACAGATAAACAAAGCAAGAACTGTCAGTCATGCCGATATACGAATACGTCTGCGAAGATTGCGATTACGAACTCGAGATCATCCAGAGAATCAAGGAAGCCCGGTTGACCCGGTGTCCGGCCTGTAACGAAGAGTCGTTACGGCGAAAATTGTCGGCTGCGGCTTTTCATCTGAAAGGGACAGGTTGGTATGAAACAGATTTCAAGACCAAGAAACCTGACGATGAAAAGTCGAAGAAATCCGAATCAGGGGATTCCAAGTCCGCTGACAGCAGTGAATCCGAAAAGAAAGATTCCACCAAGAAATCTTCCGCCTCCGACGACAAGGCTTCCAAGTCTACTGAAACCACAACCTGACAAGGTGTGAAGTTGAGCGGTTCGATGCGCACACATCAATGTGGTTCAATGGCGGGATCCGAAATCGGGGAGCGAGTCCGACTATGTGGATGGGTCAACAGCCGACGTGATCATGGCGGCGTGATTTTCATCGATCTTCGGGATTCCAGCGGGATTATGCAGATCGTGATCAATCCTGACCAGGGAGACCACTTTGAACTTGCCGAGTCGGTCCGAAACGAGTATGTACTGCAGGCTGAAGGGGTGGTGCGAAAACGTCCCGAAGGCACCGAAAATCCTGGTATTCCAACCGGGACAATCGAAGTGGTATGCGACAACCTGAAGTTGTTGAATAAAGCGGTCAACCTGCCGTTCCAACTTGACGAGGGCGATGTCAATGAGGCGGTCAGACTCCAGTATCGCTATCTGGATTTGAGACGTGACAGAATGCAGAAAAATATCCGACTGCGGCACGTATTGATCCAGACGATACGAACCTATCTCAACGACTGTTCCTTTACCGAAATCGAAACCCCGATACTCACGCGCTCGACACCCGAAGGCGCACGTGACTATCTGGTTCCCAGCCGAGTACACACCGGTTCATTTTACGCACTTCCCCAATCACCACAGATGTTCAAGCAAATGCTGGTGATCGCTGGTTTTGAGCGCTACTATCAGATTGCGCGTTGTTTTCGAGACGAGGATCTGCGGGCCGATCGACAGCTTGAATTCACTCAGCTTGACGTAGAGATGGCGTTCATCACCGAGCAGGACATCATGCAGTTGATGGAGAATCTGTTCCGAAAGGTATTCAAGAACACGATCGATACGGACCTACCCGGGAAGTTTCCGGTGATGTCCTATTCTGAAGCGCTGCATCGGTACGGGACAGACCGACCAGACCTTCGCATTCCTCATCAAATCAATGATTTGACTGAAGTTATGAAAGGTGAGGAGTTCCAAGTCTTTCGGCGTGCTGCAAATATGGAAGGTGGAAGGGTAGCCGCTTTGCGCATCCCTTCCGGCAATATCCTGACGCGGCAGCAGATCGATGACTATACCCGGTATGTTGCCGATTGGGGAGCAAAGGGACTGGCTTACATCAAGGTCAATGACAGTACATCCGGAAGGGATGGACTGCAGTCACCGATTCTCAAATTTCTGTCTGATGAGACGGTGGATGCAATTGTGGCGGAGACGTCCAGCCGAAGCGGTGACCTCATCTTTTTTGGCGCCGATCACGCATCGATCGTCAACGCGTCTTTGGGTGCGTTGCGAGTCAAGATTGCACAAGACCTGAATCAAGTCGAATCGGGTTGGCAGCCTCTGTGGATCGTAGATTTCCCGCTGGTAGAGTTTGACGAGACCGAAAAGCGTTGGCAGTCCCTGCACCACCCTTTTACCGCACCGAAGGAAGCCCATGTCTCCAATTTGGACAAATCTCCGGAGTCGGTTCTTTCAAGAGCATACGATCTGGTCCTTAACGGTGTTGAGGTTGGGGGTGGTTCGATCAGGAACCACAGCATGGAAATTCAGAACAGGATTTTCGGCCTGCTTGGGCTTGACGCGGAGGAAATTGATGCCAAGTTTGGATTTCTTCTGAACGCCCTGAAAACTGGCGCACCGCCGCATGGAGGAATCGCTTTCGGCATCGATCGGATCGCAGCGCTTCTGTCTGGCGAGGATTCAATCCGGGAAGTCATAGCGTTTCCGAAAACCCAAAGAGCTTATTGTCCCCTCACCAAGGCTCCGAATGAGATTTCGTCGGACCAACTTGACGAGCTTGAACTCAGGATAAAACCCACAGCGGCGATCGTGAATCAGCCTGCTGTAACTGAAACCTGAGTTGTCTGCAAGAGTGAATGAAGCCGGATTCGGACAGAAGAAATCGTCGGCCCGAATCGGTACTGGTTGTGGTGCACACGACGGACAATCACACACTGCTGTTGAAACGAACACCACCGCGAAGTTTCTGGCAGTCGGTCACCGGCAGCATGATGTGGGGAGAGTCCAGGACTGAAACCGCGATTCGAGAACTTCATGAGGAAACCGGTCTAGTGACCAAGCTCAGCGAGTTACGCGACTGGAAACGAACATTCAAGTTCAGGATACCTCCAATATATCGACACCGATACGAAGAGGACGTTCAGTTGAATCGGGAGCATGTGTTTTCGGTTCTGCTTCCGACCCCCAGACCGGTTGTACTGCAACGTAGCGAACATATCGAATATCGTTGGGTTGACATCCAGACAGCCCGGGACCTGGTGTGGTCGTGGTCGAATCGAGAAGCGTTGGAGATGATCGAATCGGCTGAGAACCTGGTGTCGGGATAAGACGTCGTGTATGCGGCGCGGCGAGCCAGTCTGCCAATCGAATTCTCCCGCTGCTCAGTGGCGGGCGAGCTGAGTGAAAGCAACACCTTGCCATTGATCAATGATGACAGAGGCACGGCCGAATGCGCTTCATGCTGCGTTGAACCCCATGGGATACAGTAGAATATTCTGATGTCGACTTAGTGTCTGTACGCGGTGGTCTCCTGTGCATTGTGCAACACTCGAAACTGACCGTGTATGGTGTAAATCCGAGCGAAAAAGTAGGGAAAGCTGATTCTTGAGTAAAATTTACTTCATCGGAACCTGCAAATGACTAAACCACTTCCAATCGAAAGTATCCTGGCCGCGGTATCATCGTTCTTGCCTGCGGAATTGTCGGCTGACATCAAGAAAAACGTGATCGGATCAGTCCGATCCGCTCTGGAAAACATGGATTTTGTTACCCGAACGGAAATTGAGGTTCAGGAAACTGTATTGAGACGCGCCCGCGAACGAATCAGTGAGCTGGAATCGCGAATTGAACTACTTGAAGCGCAAATGCCTGGTGACTCTTCGCGTCAATGAGGGTTGGGCGGATTGCCCCGCCAGCAAGGTTGAATTCAGGCGGATATTACTGAACCAGTTCAACCAGATAGTCGACTGCGGCTTGGACGTCTTCGTCGCTCAACATCGAAACACCGCCTTTGGGCGGCATGATGCCCCGCTGACCCTGAAAGCCGTTAATTGCGCTGTCATACAAGGTCGCTATGCCTTTTTCGATTCGCGGAGCCCAATTTTCCGCGTCACCGGGTTTCGGTGATCCGGTCAGCCCGACATCGTGACAGACGTAACAGTATTGTTTGTACACAGCTTCCCCGGGATGCCCGGCCGACGCTTCACTGTCACCGGAATTCATTGAGGAGGCTGCCGTGTCCGCCGACGCGGCCATTGCCACCGAAACACCTTCATCTGCGATTTCACCTACATTCAAATCTCCGATGGGTTGGGTTCTCTGCGCGATGACGCGTTGCGTATATTCTTCCGTCTGTGCTTGGAGTTTGTCATCCATCGAACCTCCGATCACAACACCGAGTGTGATCAGTACCAGAGTCAGTACGATCAAGGCGATGATCATCTTCGAAAACGATTTTACGAACTGGGCATCAGTCATCATGGCGGTATTTCACCTCTTGCATCTTTCGTTCACACAGGAACCTGCCGAATCAGTCAATTGACACATGTTGTGGAGCAATCCACTCATGGCTATCGCATGGTTGTGGGCATTATATTCAAGTAGGTTGCTCGAGTCTCACAGATAGCGTGCACGATCACGACAGATTGAACCGGTTGGCAACATTGCGAAATACCTCTCTGATTGTGAAGCCAATTGTTGAGTGAGCACGCAATTCGGAATGTATAATTTTTTTCCATCATGCAAATGCTGACACGTCAAGGTAAGAATTCTTGGATGCCCTGATCGGAGTTCCTGTGTTGGTTGGATTTTTCCTGACCTCAGTGATTTTGGGAATCACCATAAGTCGAACCAACTTCTGCACGATGGGTGCGGTTTCGGACTGGGTCAACTTGAACGACCGCGGCAGGATGGGAGCCTGGTTGCTGGCAATCGCCTCCGCCATGGTGGTAGTCTCGTTGCTTGAGGCGGTTTCATTGTTTGAGCTGAACCAGCAAAGACCGCCTTATCGATCGGCAACATTTGCCTGGCTTCGCTATTTGGTTGGCGGACTTATGTTTGGCGTCGGCATGACACTGGCGGGTGGATGCGTCAGCAGAAATCTCGTCAGACTGGGTGGCGGAAACATCAAGTCGTTGATCACGCTGATTATCGCAGCGGTTTTTGCCTATTTCATGACGAAAACCGTGTTCTTTGAGATCGCATTCTATAGCTGGATGCACCCGCTCTCTATTGATCTGGCATCAATCGGAATACCCGCTCAAGACATCGGTTCGATCCTGTCGGCAATCTTTCCCGCACTCAGCAAGCCTGTTGTGCATGTATTGATCGCGCTGGCGGTCGGTGTTGCGGTAATTTTCTTTGTCGCAAAGACCAGCGGTATTCAAGGCAATATGCTGAATATCGTTGCAGGTTTGATGATCGGCGGCTGCGTTACCGCTGGATGGTACCTGACTTCCGGTCCACTTGGATTGGAATGGGCGGAAGCCGCGCAGTGGGCAGACAATCCGCCGGTCGGAGTCGGCATGCAGTCGTTTACGTTTGTCAATCCACTCGGGGAGTACATCAGCCTGGTACTGGAGCCCGGCGGTCTTTCGACGTTGCTCACTGTCGGCATGCTGGCGGCAGCAGGGCTGGTTATCGGTTCACTTGCTCATTCACTGGTGAGCAGGAATTTTCATGTTTCATGGTTCGCGTCATTTGGCGACTTTACCGCAAATGCCATCGGTGGGGTATTGATGGGAGTTGGCGGAGTTTTGGCGCTTGGCTGTACGATCGGTCAGGGCGTCAGCGGCATATCGACATTGGCACTGGGGTCGTTCATTACGCTGGCCGCGATCATTTACAGTTGTACCGCAACATTGAAGTACCAATTCTACAGGCTGGTTTACGACGACGCGAAGGTTTCCGATGTGTTCGTCACCACATTGGTGGACATTAGATTGTTGCCGAACACAAAGCGGCGACTCGATCCGATCTGAACGACAGGGGGATAGAACATGTCTGAACTTTCATCTTGGCTGCCAACCGATCGGCTGTATGACGAATCATCGTATCTTTGGGTCAAGGAAGAATCGGAAAGTGGAAATTTACTGGTTGGAATCGGGCATCCGACTATCGAGTCTCTCGGAGAGCTATCCTACCTTACACTTTCAGGCCCCGGAACTGAGGTCAAGCGAGGCGAATCGGTAGGATCAATGGAAGCAGCGAAGATGACCGGCGAAATTGTGAGCCCGGTCAGCGGGACCATCGTTCGACGAAATGAGCGAGTGCTGGAAGATCCGCGTACCGCAGGTGGAGACCCTTATCGCGACGGCTGGCTGTTCTCGATTGCACCGACATCCTGGGACGAGGACAAGTTTCGTCTGCTCGATTCCGGAAGGTTCTATGACACCCTTCCCGAAGACTTGCGCGGTCCCGCGTCAAATTGACTTGTTTTGGTGAAAGCTCGACTACTGACAGACGACTCGGTTGACGATCAGACCGGATTGTCAGTCGACGATGCGCTGGCTCGCATCAGTTCGGCAGCGTCATCGCTTACACTGAGACTCTACACCTATCAGCCGTGCGTGCTCGTGGGTCGGTTTCAGCACGTCCGCGACGAAGTTGACCTTAATCGATGCAGGGAACTGCGTGTACCCGTCAATCGTCGCCCGACCGGGGGAGGTGCGATCATCATGGGACCTGAACAATTGGGAATCGCACTGGTGGTTCCGCCGGACAGCAGGGCTGTCGGACGAAAGTCGGCGTCGCTGATGCGGGATTGTGCGAAAGGTATCGTGAGCGCACTTCGTAGTTTTGGTGTTGAAACTGAATTCCGAGGAAAAAATGATCTGGTTGTTTCAGGCAGGAAAATCGCGGGCTTGGGCCTTTACCAGGCACAGGGTGGCGGAATCCTGTTTCACGCATCGTTATTGCTTGATCTGGATATTCAATACATGCTGACAGTACTCAAGACCGCATTTGGGAATACACCCGACAGGGGCCTGGATACCATTTCGCAGCGCATTGCGACGCTTCGCGGCGAGGTCAGTCCAGATGTGTCCATATCGGACTTGACACAAGCGGTCGAACTTGGATTCGCCAAGGAGTTTTCAATTGATTTTTACCGCGGACACTTGAGTCCGCAAGAGCGGATGCTGGCGAATCAGCTTGTCGCCAGTCAGTATGGCAGCCGGCAGTGGATATATCACAGTGGGGCCCGGATCAAGGACCGGGTCGGTTGCTATCGCCTCAGGACACAAGGTGGAACATTGGATGTCAGGGCAATTGTGGCAAAAAGCACCCTCAAATCAGTATTTGTAAATGGAGATTTTATCGCTGCGGAAAATGCGATTTCTGATCTGGAGAGTAGTTTGAGGTGGCACAAGACCGATACAGATGAATTGAACAGAACCATCGAGCGGTCACATCTAAGAAACAGGCAGTTTTGGGATCGAATATCGGCGGCAGACATCTCACAAGCGGTGCTGGGAGCGATTGGACGAATCGATAGTGATTGCGTTGATCCTGCGCCAAATTCGTGCTTTGTGCGCAGCGGGATGACGCAATGAGTCAGGCGGTTACCTTTATTGATAATCGAATTTCCGAGAACCATGCGGAATCGATCAATCTCAAGCTTCGAAAACGCAACTTTGGAGAACAGATTGTCTTTCATGCACCTGGCCTGAAGAAGTTCCGGACGGCCGAATACGATTGCCACGATGCATCTGAATTTGTAGCAGTCAGTGTCACTGGCGAAGCCTGTTCCCTGAATTGCGAGCACTGTAAAACCGGGGTATTGAAAGGAATGCATGACCTGCCATCGGTGAACCAGTCGTTGTATGAACTTTGTTCGAAACTGCACGATCAAGGTGCGCGCGGCGTCCTGATTTCCGGCGGTAGTGATCGGCGGGGCAGGGTTCCTCTGAAGAAACATATCGCTGAAATGATACGGATTCGTCATGAACTTGGGATGACGATCCGCGTCCATCCCGGCTTGCCCGATGAGGAGACCTGTTCAGAATTGGCTGATGTTGACATCGATGGCGCGATGATTGATGTGATCGGGCATGAGAGGACAATTCGTGAAGTCTATCATCTCGACGCGGATGTCGGAGATTATGAGGCGGTACTTGAGCGATTGGAACGTTACAGAGTACCTTGTGTTCCACACATCGTCATGGGATTGCATTTCGGCCAGATGCTCGGCGAGGAATATGCACTGGAGATGATTTGTCGTCATCAGTTCACAACTCTGGTTCTGGTTATATTGATGCCTTTATCGGGAACCCCGATGGCTGCAGTTCAACCGCCTGCACTGTCAGAGGTCTCCGAGTTTTTCGACCTGGTCAGAGGCCGGCTGCCAACCAGCCCGATCATGCTGGGTTGTGCTCGCCCGCTGGGAAAGGCCAAGGTACTGATCGATCGGGCGGCCATTGACTCAGGGTTGAACGGAATCGCCTATCCTGCCGACGGGATAGTCGAGTATGCCCGACATCGCGGACTGACGCCGAAATTCGTCAATGCCTGCTGTGGCGTCAATTGGTGAACAAGCAAGACAAGGGAGAAACGGATAGGATTTATGGCAACTACAGGAATACCGACAAAACTACAGGATCAACACTTTCAAATCAGTCCTGATTACGTTCGAATCAGCGTTGCCGCCGCCATTGAGCTTGGCTTGGCTCCTGGCAGAATCAATGGCTGCAGCTGCAATTGCATCAATCTGCTGCAGAATTATCCGCAGGGATGTGCAGCCAATTGCTCGTATTGTGGATTGGCTCGGGAGCGTCCGGGAATTGCTGAGGACAACAGTTTTATTCGAGTCGATTGGCCGCTGTATGAAACCGATCTGGTCGCCGAGAAAATCGCTGAGAAAGAATCTCGGGACACGGTGGGCAGAGTATGCATTGCACAGGTCCAGGATCATCGGGCGACCGAAGATCTGATCGACATGGCTTTCAGGGTACACCGCGCGTCGCCAATGGTGCCGATTTCCGCCCTGGTTACTGCGACACTCTTGTCGGAGGATGATTTATACAGAATCAAGGATTCGGGCGTCGACATAATCGGTGTGGGTTTGGATGCGGTGACGGCTGATGTTTTCGAACGAACTCGGGGAAGACTTGCGAAGGGCCCGCATCGCTGGGATCAACACTGGGAAATCGTGCGCGCCGCACGTCGAATCTACGGCCCTATGAAAGTCAATTGCCATCTTATTGTCGGACTCGGTGAAACTGACAAGGAGATGTTCGATATGATCTATCAGTTGAAACAAGAGCAGATTGCAGGATATCTGTTTTCTTTCAACCCTGAACCGGGAACACAAATGCAGCATGTTCCCAGGGCTCCATTGAAAAGGTGGCGACGAATTCAATTTGTCAAGAACCTGATTGAGGAACATGATCTGGAACCGACGGCACTTGAGTACGATGCTGCCGGAGCATTGATCGGAGTCAACTATCCAACGGACCCGGCAAGTCTGGTACTCCAAAATGGAGACGCGTTCATGACCAATGGCTGTCCCGACCGTCAGGGAGTGATGGCGTGCAACCGTCCCTATGGTTCCTACCGACCTGGCGAGGACTTCAGGGACTACCCGTTCTTACCGGATCGCGATGAATTGGAAAAGATCAGTGCGCAGACGCAACTGGAACAGATTCGGGCAACCTGACTTGCCGAAAAGCAGCGAGCAGGTGACAGACAACTGATCAAGGAGGTTGATTGTGGATAACAAGACGACTGAGCGCCGGCTGATCACATCCGGTTCAGTGTTTGAAGAAAAAGCCGGATACTCCCGGGCGGTATGTTCTGATCCGTGGGTTTTTGTTGCGGGTACCACTGGATTCAACTATGACACAATGGAAATTTCTGACGACGTCGTTGAGCAATGTCGTCAGACACTGCAGAACATAGGCAAGGTTCTGGCGCAAGCGCAAAGTGGATTTGAGGATGTGGTTCGTGTCACTTATATCTTTCCACACAGTGAAGACTTCGAGTTATGTTGGCCGGTGCTGAGGGAGTATTTCGGCGATATTCGGCCGGCATGTACGATGTACAGCGCAAATCTCGCCGATTCCAGAATGAAAGTGGAGATTGAGGTCACCGCGCTGAAGAGATAAGCACTGGAGAGGGGATTTTCTACCCGCCTTCTTCCTCCAGGATGCGCCGGGCCAGGTATTCCACAATTTCCAAGGCTCGTGAATCAGATCCTGCCATAGCCGGCGATGTTCTGTACTTATGCCCGACCACCAGAGTGGGAACAGAATTCACCCCGTATTTCTTTGCGAGCGCTTCGGCTTGTGCGACCTTTGATTTGGCCGCAAAGGAATGAAGAGTCTGTGTCAATTTTGCTGCATCCACTCCGTCCTGTGCGGCCGCCCATTTCTGGAACGACTCGACATCATTGATCCTCTTTCTCTTGACATGGATCTCATCGTAGAATTTTTGCATCAACACATCTTTCAACTTCAGCAAGTCCATGGCGTAATATACGTGGGCGTGGAACACCCAGCCATCAACCATCGCTGCCGGAACGTTCGAAAAACTGATTTCCTCAGGTATATTCCATTGAAGCAGCGTCGGTTCAAATCGAAAGCAGGAAGGGCAGCCGAACCAGAAAAATTCCATGACATCGACTTTTCCATCCGATTTTATTTTCGCGTCGGCGGCGATAGTGACAAAGTCTTTTCCCTCTTCGTAGTTCTGGGCCTGTGATGGTGTTGCAATGGACAGCACTGCAAAACCACAAAGGGCGATGCCGAGGAGGTGATTGCGAATTTGTTGATGTTTCATGGTCGAATTGTCCTGCCTGATTATCGGAATGCTGGTGCTTGGGATTCAGTATCACATGCTGATACGCCAAGGCGGTAATTTTCCTTTGCTTGCCGCCACTGCTTTGGGAGATTGTACGCAACTGGTTCGCGTGTTTTCCAAGAATGTCGTTCTGTATCAGTTAAGAAATGATTAATTCTGAGTCAGTGCTGCAACCAATCGCTTCTGAAGATTGTCGAATCCGCCATTACTCATGATCAGGACGCAATCACCGGTTCGCACCTCCTGAACCAGGTTGTCGAGCAACGTATTGACTGAGTTGTGAACAACGAAGTTCTGTATGGATTCCGGGACTTCCCAAATTACATTTGGGGGACGATACATGAAAACCTTGTCAGCGACCTCGAAAGCTTCAAACAGCTTTGTTCCATGAACACCCATGCGCATGGAATTGGACCGGGGTTCAAACACCGCAATCACTCGCTTCGGCGAAGTCAAATTTGAAACCGCGTCAATGGCTGATCGAATCGCCGTGGGATGATGGGCAAAGTCATCGAATATCTGAACGCCATTCAGATTCCCTAGAAACTCCAATCGCCGCTTGACGGGTTTGAATTCCTTCAGCGCATCGATCGCAACGTTCAAGTCGACTCCGACTCCGCAGACCGTGGCGATCGCAGCCAGCGCGTTTGCGGCATTGTGTCTGCCGGGAACGTCCCAACTCAGTTCGACAGTTCCATGCAGTCTTGAATGAAACATCAGATTCCGGTAATCGTCTGTCTGTGAATCTGCATACCAATCCGCATCCCGGTTACCGGAAATGCTGAACTGGACGATAGGCGAGAAAACACTGTCAGCAATTGTTTGCTGCAGGTAGTTCTCATCAAGATTCGCGATGACACTGCCCGAAGATGGTTGCAACTGTATGAAGTGCTGGAACTGCTGCCTGATGTCATCGATCGAGTTGAAAATATCTGCGTGGTCGAACTCGAGATTGAGGAGAACCGCATGGTAGGGCCGATAGTGAACGAACTTTGAGCGTTTGTCAAAGTATGCTGTATCGTACTCGTCGCCCTCAACAACAAACCACTCACCTGTCCCCAGTTTCGCTGCCGCATCAAAATTTTGCGACACTCCGCCGATCAGATAACCTGGATTGAATCCAGCGTAGTCAAGAATCCATGCGACCATGCTTGTCGTAGTCGTTTTTCCATGAGTGCCGGCAACGACGATTACTTTTTTGTTGCGCAGGATGTTTTCGGACAGCCATTGGGGACCGGATATGTATTCGATACCGAGGTTCAGCATCGCGTCAATTTCGGGGTTGGAGCGACTGATCGTGTTGCCGACCACCACCAAGTCCGGACGATCCTTCAAGTTGTCGGGATGGTAGCCAGTCGCAACTTCAATGTTCTGTTTGGCCAACAGATCACTCATAGGAGGATAGGCATTCAGATCCGATCCTGATACCCGGTAGCCCAATTCACGAGCAAGCAATGCGAGATTGCCCATGAAGGTACCGCAGATTCCTACGATATGCAGATGCGTCACGAAGTTCCAACCTCGAATGATTCAGACCCAACGACAGAAATGACGATGATCGAAGTCAGGATCGCGAGTCCAAAACAGATAAAGAACGCTTTCAGCTTGGATATTTCCAGGGACTCCTTGATAATCAGAACAGACACCGCGAGGCTCCAGATGCCGAACAGGACAATGACCATGCCACCCCAATAGGTTCCTTCGGGATTGGTTGTGGTACTTGACCACATGGCAGAGACCGGCAGAAACATCACCCCTTGAATCAGACAATCTGTACCGAACAATGCAGTGATCGTCTGCTTCCACCGCGCGATTCGGCCTGATATGCGAAGAATCGTCCACACAATTGCTGCTTCTATGACAATCTGCACGGCGACGGAAGGAAGAATTTCGTAGTATTCTCCAACCACATTCAGAAAAGAGGTTACGAGTAGCAGCGCGACCGCGTAGAAAACCACAAGGCCATACGATGCGGGCAGATTCTGTGGCTTCTCAGCAAATACCAGCATCTTCGAGATGATGAGAATGGAGTTATTCAACGACTGCATGGTCAAATCGGTTCGGACAGTACATAAATATTTGCATGAATGGCAGCGGATAAGTCAAGGAAACCAGAACCTTCGCCGGACTACGCTGAAATTTGGAAATTGGTTCCATCTTTCCACAGCGATGGTGACCTTGAATTATAAGCGATGAATAAATGAAAGAGATTCACAGACTCGGCAAATGCCGCCCTCGCTTCGAAGTCGGAGGCAACAAGGCCAGCATCAATTCGACAATGTCCAATAAAGTATAAAGTGTACCTATACTTCCCAACCAGTTGTTGAGGTAAGACAGGTCAACTGGCATACCCGCGCAAGCGACTTGGGCATTTCCCAGGTCGCTGGCGAATGTGTTCTCGAGTGTGGGGCGGGACATTGCAAACTGCAGATGCAGTTCGTTGGACCGTTGAAGATCGCTCATGGATTTGCGGTGTCGTCCGTATTCTGTCAAGACTTCCAACAGCAGACGATGTGCCATCCAAAATACTATGGAATTAATCGAACAACCGATTGCCGACAGCCAGACTCTTCAGCAATTGTGTAAGCGACTGCTTTCCGAAAGTGAGATTGCTGTCGATACGGAATTCACCAGAGTCAGGACCTACAGACCCCGACTGGAACTGATACAGGTGGCGACCGCGAGAATTGCTTTTTGTGTTGATGTACCGCAATGTGGCGACATATCTTCAGTCAAAGAGCTTTTGAGATCACCTTCAAGGGTGATCGTGATGCATTCAGCATCACAGGATCTGGAGATATTTCGGCAGCTGCAAGCGATTCCTCATCGATTGTTCGATACCCAGATCGCTGCCACGATGTGTGGTCACGAACGCGTCTCATACAAGGGTCTCGTCCAAGAACTGATCGGCGTGGAACTGAGCAAGGCAATGACCAGATCGAACTGGTCCGCTCGCCCTCTGTCACGAAAACAGATTCAATATGCGTTGGATGATGTCTGTAACCTGATTCCGTTGAAGTTGCTGTTGAGTCAGGAACTGGACAGGCTGTCGCGCCGATCCTGGTTGGTCGAGGAGTGCGGACGATTGTTGGAGAGATATCGAAAGGATATGATGGATATCGAAGTCTATGGCTCTTTCGATCGGGCTGCCAGACTGGGCATCGCCGATCAGCATAGGGTACGCGACTTGATGCTGTGGAGAGAAAGACGGGCCCGAAAGATTAACTTGCCAGTCCAATGGGTTGTTTCGGATGAGAACATTATGAACTTGGTTCAGGCTCGACCGAACAATGAAGGCCAGGTGGCAAAAGTAATAGGACTGAGGAAGTTCAGACAATCCGGATGGCTGACAGAGGTCTTGGGAATCCTGCATTCTCAGCCGGACCCCGCTTCTGAACCGGTTTGGAAGGACTGGGTTGAGCTTACCCGTAACGAGAAAAGACTGGTGAAGCAAGTCTTGCAGGTTGCAAGACAGTCAGCGAGTCAGCACCAGATCCCTTCATCCCTGATTTGTACACGCAAAGAGGCTGAGGCGATTGCTCGCGGCAAGCGCAAGGGTCGGGTCTTCAGTGGATGGCGTCGAGAACTTGTCGCCGATGCGATCCTGGATCTTCTGCCTGATCAGGAAAATGTGTAATCGGAAAATCCGCTCAGGCTACGGCAACAGGCAACTCAGAAATTATCTTGCGCCATTTTTTCGGGCCAGCGGTGTGGACTGAATTCCCGTCGCTGTCGACTGCGACGGTAACCGGCATATCCACCACATCGAATTCATAAATCGCTTCCATGCCGAGATCCTCAAAGGCAACAACACGAGCGGATCGGATTGCCTTGGAGACCAGGAAGGCAGCACCGCCCACCGCTATCAGATACACTGCGCCGTGACGTTTGATCGCTCTGATACCTTCAGGACCGCGTTCTGCCTTGCCAATCATTCCCAGCAGTCCGGTTTCCTGGATGACGCGATCGGTGTACATGTCCATTCGGGTGGCGGTAGTCGGACCCGCCGGTCCGACGGCTTCATCGCCCACAGCATCGACAGGTCCGACGTAGTAGATGAATCGATTTTCGAGATCCACATCTGCCGGTAATTTCTCTCCCCTGTCAAAAATTTCTACCATCCGCTTGTGTGCGGCATCTCTCCCGGTCAGGATCTTCCCGGAAATGAGCAAAGTGTCGCCGATCTTCCACTTTCGGGTCTCCTCCTTGCTCAGTCCATCAAGATTGACTCTTCGGGAATTGGAGTTGTCCCTTACTATGTCGGGCCAGATGTCCATAGACGGCTGCCGGAATTGCGCGGGACCGCTGCCATCAAGAGTGAAGTGAACATGTCGGGTTGCTGCGCAATTTGGAATTATGCTCACCGGCAATGAAGCTGCATGAGTTGGAAATTCCCTGACTTTCACGTCAAGGACAGTGGTGACGCCACCGAGTCCCTGAGCTCCGATGCCGAGGTTGTTGATTGCGTCATATAGTTTGAGGCGCAGTTGTTCAGTCGGCGTTTTTGCGCCGCGCTGCATGATCTCCTGAATATCGATGGGGTCCATCAATGACTCTTTTGCCAGCACCGCGGACTTCTCAGGCGAACCGCCGATTCCAACTCCGAGGATGCCAGGCGGACACCAGCCAGCGCCCAATTCCGGCACAGTTGCTACAATCCAGTCAACGAGATTCTGACCAGGGTTCAGAACGGTCAGCTTCGCCTTGTTTTCGGAGCCGCCGCCTTTGGCTGCCAGCGTAATGTCAACCTTGTCACCCTCAACCATCTCGGTGTGGACGACAGCCGGGGTGTTGTCTCGCGTATTGATTCGCATTCCCCATGGCGGGTTGACAACAGATGCCCGCAGCGGGTTTTCGGGGTCAAGATAAGCACGACGCACGCCCTCATCAATCATATCCTGTAACGATCGGTCCGTGTTCCACCGCACTGCCATGCCGATCTTTGCAAAGACCACTACGATACCGGTGTCCTGACATATCGGCCGGTGACCTTCCGCAGCCATTTTCGAATTGATCAGAATTTGAGCAATGGCATCCTTAGCCGCCTGTGACTGCTCTCGCTCGTATGCGGCCACCATGGCCTCAACGAAATCCGGAGAGTGGTAGTAGGAAATGAACTGAAGACCGTCAGCGACGCTCTGAATCAGATGTTCCGGTGAGATCGCGCCCATCACACTGTCCGAATTGTGATCTGCTTCATCTTTGGTTCTCAGGAACTCTTCGAAAGTTCCTCTCGGATAGTTGCAAATCTCTTGCTGAGCGATTCATACGCCTGCTCGGGAACTGCGCCGGTCAGCCAGTAGTTGACCAGCAAGTCTTGGATTTCGGTTTCCGGATCGGCGGTCGCTCCCTGATCGACCATTGCCGTTTTCAGGCGCAAAATATTGGTTTGCATGCGGTCCCGCGCAAATTCTGGCGGCGAGTCCAGTTTCGAAAGAATTTCCAGTTTCAGGCAGATCTCCTGTTTGATCTCAAGATTCCGCTGCCACTGACCTAAACGATCGGCGTCGCTGCCGTCACATATGGCACAGGCTGACTCGAACCGATTGCGGATCGCATTTTCAAATTCACCACATTGGTCCTTGAAACTATCCCACTGGTCTCGGTAGTGGTGCAGGTCCGGTGCTTCTTTCCCTTGAACTGCGTACAGTTCAAGCTCGTCGCACAACTTGGCCTTGGACTCCAGCACCGAGAGGACCGCTTCGGTCTCAAGTCTTTTCAATTCACGAATGGATTCCCGAAATTTTGAAACTTCGCGTTTGAATTCATGATCCAACGGACTTCGGGATTTCCTGCCGGGTGCACCTGCACTGTTCCATTTTCTTTGGATGGCTGAGACCTCGGACGCGTTGCTTTTGATCTGATCGATCGGAAGTTTGTTGATTTCCTGAATATCGGCAAGCAGTGCCTTTTTGGCATTGGCGGACTTGCGTTGTTTATCCTCGAATGATTTTCGGATTTCTGTCCGACGTTGGAATTGACGGTCGCAGGCAATGCGGAATCTGTCCCAAAGTTCATTTTCCGTTTTCTTCTTATCTCGCACTTTGACCGCTTTCCATTCCTGTTGCAGTTGCTTCACTTTCTCAGTCGCAACCTTGACAGGTTCAGAGTCGAGCGATTCGGCTTGTTCAATCAGACCAAGACGCAACGAGACTCCTTTTTTTCTCTCACGTTCAAGGTGTGGTTCAAATTTACCGATGACTTCTTCCAACCTCGCATTGGTCGAGTTCCAGTCTTTCTTGTTGAGAGGAACAGCCTTCTTCCACTTTTTTCTCACATCGCGAATCGTATTGGTGATCGCTGACCAATCAGGCTGGTTCCAGTCGACCGATTCGTAGTAATCCTCAAGCTGATTGGAGATCTGCTTTCGAATTTTCTTATTGGCCTTGCGTTGCTGTTTGTGCTGCTTGAAATAAGCCTTGCAGGGCTTGAACGCCTCTTCATAGGCGTTGGAAAACCTTTCCCGCATTGCGCGATTCGGAAAGTCACCCGCTTGAATCCAACTGCTCCAAAGTTCCCGCAATTCCTTGATCTGGCTGTTCAGATGCAGGGGGTTGCCCTCGTAACCAGCGAGATTTTCCAGTTTGGTGATCACATCGAGTCGCGACTGCTGTATCCCCCAGTGCCGCCAGTCCTTCAGTTCCCGTACCTGTGCGTATGTACTGTTGATTCGTTTCCTGACTTTCTTGAGCCTTTTCGAGTCAAGTTGTGAGTCAGTCAGAAGCGAGAGCTTGGCCTGGGCTTTTTCGTACAGTGAAATGCACTCTCGCAATTGGCCATTCTCCAGTTCCTTGCTCAGGCGCTCGCAGAGCGCTTCGACCTGTCCGAGGACGCAGTCAATGTCAGCTGCCTTGTCCCCGTCCGCCGTGTCTGAACTTGCAGTCGCCTCAGTGGCTGTTTGCTCTTCCACAGAGGCAACTTCTTCAGACTTGTCCGGCGATTCCGACTGAACCGGATCGGTATCGGACTGCTGATCAGATGCATCCGACACGTTCTCTTCCAACGTATCTGCATCGGACGTTGATTGAGGCTGCTCGGCAGCACTGATTGAGGACACTTCCTGGGTTTCGGGCAGGGCATTGTCAGAAGTCTTGTCTTCAGATGGCTGTGTTGCGGCGGGTTCCCCGCTTGGTGCCATGGATTCGGCCGGAAGTTCTTTATTCGGCTTGGAACTGTCCATTGTTACTGGCCTGGAATAGTTTGCGATTACTGTCGATTGATGAGGCGACATCATGGGGAGTTGATAACCGGCTCTGAAGCATGATCCCACTGTGTACAGCATGACAGAACCAATTGTTCAAATTTCTTTATAGTGAAATTATCTTTCCACTGCAAAATTATTTTCACATCCGGATTGTAAAAATTTGGCGTTTCCTTCGAGATCAGGGTTCGTCCGTGACCCTTGTGTGCTTGAACTCCGACTCAGCCACCCGAGCCTGGACTCCATCTGTCTGAACGATCACCTGCCAAGCCTCGGTGCACTGTCGACTTGCCGAATCGGTCATTGATTGAATCCACAACGGAGTCCACTTTGCTTTGCCGCTGAACTTCGGTCTGGTCGAATAGTGATCGGTCCTTTTCGTAATCCCTTACGAGAGATTGCAGATGGACACCGATAAGTCGAACGCTGAATCTTGTATCGCCTATTGCATCATGCAACAACCTTTGCGCGGACTTCCAGATGGGTTGTGTGACATCGGTTGGCTCCGCGTGAGTCGCGTCCCGGGTGATGGTATGGAAACTGGAAAATCTCAGTTTGATGCCGACGGTGCGAGCGAACATATTTTTCCGGCGAAGGCGGGTGGTGACATCCTCGGTCAGATGCATCAGTGTGGATTGAAGTATCGTCAAGTCATCGACATCCGTCGCGAAGGTTGTTTCACGCGATATCGATTTCGCTTCAGCTTCTGGTACGACTTTCCTGTCGTCCACCCCGTTGGCGAGTCGGAGTAATTGTCCGACCCCATGTCCGAGTGTTTTCTCAAGAAGTCCGATCTGAGTCATCCGGAAATCTTCTATGGTATCGATCCCGATGCCGGTCAGTTTTCGTGCTGCGACATCGCCGATGCCCCAAAGGCGGGTGACAGGTAACTTATCAAGAAAATTCTGACATGCGAGGGGTAAACAGACAAATCCGTCGGGTTTTTCGAGATCACTCGCAATTTTTGCCAGAAACTTGTTCGAGGCGATTCCAATCGAGGCGGTCAGACCAAGTTCAGACAGAATGTCACGCTTGATCAATTCTCCGATTTTTTCGACCCCGCCGAACAGTCTGGTACTGTCGGTAACGTCCAGGAACGCCTCATCCAGGGAAAGAGGTTCGACCAGCGGTGTGTAGCGAAGAAAAATTTCCTGTATCTGGTTGGATATCTCTCTGTAATAACTCATTCGCATCGGAATGAAAACGGCTTGTGGACAAAGCCGAATCGCCTGACTTGAGGGCATCGCACTGTGAATGCCGAACTTTCTGGCTTCGTAACTGGCTGCTGCCACGACGCCTCGTTGTTGCGCTGTTCCGCCGACTACAACGGGCTTACCTGCCAAGTCAGGCTGGTCGCGTTGCTCTACGGACGCATAAAACGCATCCATGTCAACATGGATGATCATCAAGTCATTGATTACTGTCTGATCCGTACCCCGCAGTACGGTTCGATGACCGCCACCATTGTTACCATGACCCCTTTGCGAGGCGGACAATCACTCGATCGGAGTCTCAGCGGAATTCCCCCATTCAGACCATGAGCCCGCGTAACCGCGAATCCGATCGTAACCCAAGGACTTCAGCATGGCGTAGCTGTGTGACGACCGATGGTGCGTCTGGCAATAGGTGATAATCTCCTTGTCCGGCGTAATGCCACTGTGATGCAACATCTCAATGAGCTCATCAGCGGGTTTGAAGCGGTTGTTTCGGGTCGTATCAATCGTGTCAAGCCAATTGATGTTTCTGGCTCCTGGAATGTGCCCGCCTCGCATCGCTCTGATGTCAAATCCTTCATACTCCATTTTCGATCGGGCATCAAGCAGGCCAATATCCGAATTTTCCAGATTGGAAAGAATATAACTCTTGTCAGCCTGCGCTTTGCCGTTGACGTGAACCGGGTAGTCACTGCGCTCGACACTGGACGGTGTCGAGGTTTCTACCGGGTATCCCTCATTTTTCCAGGCTGTAAAGCCGCCATTAAGTAACGACGTGCTAGGATGGGCCAGCACATCCAGTGTCCAGAGCAGTCTCGACGCACGTCCATTGCCTTCCGAGTCATAGGCGACAACGTGCATATTCCGTGTCAGACCGACTCGGGAAAATACATCCTGCAAATTTTCCACAGGTGGTAACGTACCGCTGGTCGGAATAGCCCCAGACACGATGTCAAGATAGTCAACGTGCACGGAGCCAGGAATCCTTTCCCTTTCGTACGCATCAGTGTCGCCGACGTCAACTATGAGAAGGTCGGTCTGACCGAGAACTTCTTCAAGCTCAGAAGGTTCCAACAGAAACGGTAAATTTAACGTCATCGCAATTATTTCCCTATAAATTTGAAAATCCGAAAAAAAGATTTTAAATATTCAAGATATTTTTGTCAATTTGGAATGGAATGCTCATTAATATAGGTTCAATTGAAAATTTGTCAAGAGGGCAGGGTGCACAAAATTGAAGCTGCTATTGATCGATTCAATTCACCTCGACTTCAGGTTGAGCGCGAGGGTCTGTGAATGGATGCAAGTGCATTCAATGGTTTGGATCATAGAGACTGAAGCGGGTCTTGAGCCGGAATTCGCCGTACAATTTATTGACAATTTTTGTTCAAAAGTTTGTATGTAACTTTGTTATCTGTTGAATTAATAGGTAGTTTCAGACTGAGCAATTATTTACCACTCTCAGCAAACGATTCGAGTTCACAATGTCACCTCGGGTCGATACCTTTGGTCTGACGCGAATATCTGACAGTAAACTCCCCAATCCGAATTATCATTGCTGTCCATGGCAGGAATTTGAGTCGCCGCAATGAGTCTGATCGGATGCGATGCATGCGTCCGAAACTGCAATCGAAGTGATGTGCCTGTGCAACATATTGAAGCGATGAATGAAACAAAAAATTACCATGAATGAGGCATCGGTAAACGAGTTCAGCACACAAAAGCGGTGGCATCTGGCAGATTCCGGCATCGGAGAGGATGTCATCACCGAGGTGCTTGAGATCTACGGTTCTGACCCGACTGAAAGACAAGGCAATCCCATTGATGTGATTGCGATATTGACAGAGGCGGAGGCGGACTGGGAAATGGCCGCCATCTCGGTTCTCAGGGGTTTGCATCCGGTCTCGAAATCGCAGATAGAGCGTATAGGAAAACGCTTTGGCACGCCTATGCGCCAGCTGTACGAGAGCGCTTTGCAGTTGGACAGTATCTCACTGGCGGTCGAGCGCGGCACTTTGCAATCGGGGCCATCATCACGAAAAATTGACTTGAGCGCAATTCTCGTCGCCATGGTCGATGATCCTCGAGTGGTCGTGATTCATCTTGCCGAACTGCTGGTTAAGATGAGACGCGCCAGGGACCTGTCGGAAGTTGAAAAAAACAAGATGGCGCAACAGATGCTGTCGGTCTATACACCCTTGGCGAACAAGCTCGGAATCTGGAGGTTGAAGTGGGAACTTGAGGATTTGTCTTTCAAGTTTCTGAAACGTCCGGAATTTGACCGCATTGCGCGACTGGTTGATGAGCGTCGGGTCGAGCGAGAGCAATATGTTGTCAGATTTGTCGCCGAGCTGCAGGCGCTGATGGATCGGTCGAATATCAGTGCGACAGTCAATGGACGGGCCAAACATCTGTACGGGATCTGGAACAAGTTGCAGAACAAGGGATTGAATCTGGAAAGTCTCTATGACTTGCGCGCAGTTCGGATTCTCGTGCCCGATATCGCTTCATGTTACTCGGCCCTGGGGGCGGTGCATGCATCTTGGGCGGCGGTTGAAGGCGAGTTCGATGACTACATTGCCGTGCCAAAACCGAACGGATATCGCTCCTTGCACACAGCTGTGTCCGGTCCGGATTCGAAGACGGTGGAAGTGCAGATTCGTACCGTCGAAATGCACAACGACTGCGAATTCGGCGTCGCTGCGCACTGGAAGTACAAGGAGAACGCCAAATCGAGTGCATACCAGGACCGGAAAGTCAGGCTGCTGCGACAGATTCTCGAGTGGAAAGAGGAGATGCTGGGCTCGAAGGACGGTGATTCGATGTCGGTTGAAGGCTATACGGAAACTGTATTTGCGTTCACACCTGCAGGCAATGTCATTGAGCTTCCCTTAGGAGCCACTCCGATCGATTTTGCCTATGCGGTTCACACCGAGGTTGGGCATCGTTGTCGCGGCGCTATGGTGAATGGGCGAATCGTGCCGCTGACCTACGTCTTGCGAACCGGGGATTGGGTCGAGATACGAACCGTCAAATCGGGTGGTCCAAGCCGCGACTGGCTGAATTCGAATGAAGGATTTACGGTGACATCCAGGGCACAGGCTCGAATCCGACGGTGGTTCAAATTGGAAGAATACGGTCGATATCAGGCACAGGGCAAGCTGTTGCTTGAAAAGGAGTTCAACCGCCAGGGTCTCACTAAAGTCAACCTTGAGAAACTCGCCGGGGACAACGGGTTCAGGCACAGTCAGGACTTGCTGACTGCGATTGGCATGAAAGAGCTCAAGCCATCTCATGCCGTAACCAGCCTGATTCCCAAGCAAGTCGGGCAGGCCGACCCTTATCCGGAGGCGCCGCAACCACCCCATCGCAAACAGGAGACCATGACTTTACCGTTGTCGGTGCTGGGTGTCGGGGAACTTCTGACACGGTATGCATCGTGTTGCGGACCCTTGCCCGGAGACGACGTGATCGGTTATGTGACCGTCGCGCGCGGCATTACGATACATCGGCCGGATTGCGGGAACCTGAAGCGAATGCTGCAAGTTCATCCCGAACGGATGGTTGCCGTCAATTGGGAAACTGACAAGTTCACGAAGCGTCCGGTTGACATTGAAATGGTTGCGGAAGGACATCCTCAGTTGCTACAGGACGTTACGACTGCGATCACACAGCTGGGATTGGAACTGCTCAGTGTGAGTGCTGTCCGGGTCAAACATCAGGACCTCGGCAAGATCTACCTGAGTTTGGAGGTGGGAAGTGCCGAGGACCTGAAAAAGGCCTTGGCCCGACTGCGTCAGGTTGACAGGGTCTTGAAAGTCAACCGATTGCACGGTTGACAGCAACGCAATGGGTTTTCACTGAATCTCGTATTCGAACGTGCGCTGACACAGAATCCTGTCGCTCGACGGCTCGAATGTTCGTTCGTGGAACGTCACCATTCCTTCACGGCTGACAAGGATGACCGATGAACTTCGAGTACCGTAATCTTTCGTGCGGATGAATATGGGAAGTCTTGACGGATCGACTGCTGGTATGGTTGTTGAGGCGTCCTGTTCAGGATGCCGTTGCCCCATTCCAGCTGTGTCGCTGTCCAGGAGGATGTCAAAAATCCGCTCCGCATCAATGTGATCTTCCGATTGGGACAACTTCAGGAGTCTGCGCTTGCCTTCCTCCACCCTGGGCCAGGGCGTGTTCAGGAAATGATTGCTCAACCCGTGTACACCTTCGGTGATGTCGACGATCTGACGATCCCGATTGGTCTGGTATCGCAGACGGGAGAAGTCGCCAAAGATCAATCCGTAGCCGTTGTAATCCTGCCCTGAATCATCCAGCAGTTGGGAATATTCAACCACCGATTGGTCAGCAGCCAAAAAACCGCTTACCAGCTTTCCCCGACTCTGGAGTCTGGAATTGTGACGTCCGGGTTCGTGGTGATTGGTTATCGCAGCGAACCGGCCACGGCGACTCAAGCCCAACCAGGTTCCACCGGCCTGTTCGTCCCTGCCTGCGATAATCTGTGGCAGGTCAGGCCAATAGTCAGCGGCAACGGCCGGCCGGTTGTAGTACTCGTCCCGATTGGCAGCGACAATGAATGGGTAGCGTGAACTTTGCCCAAGAGCGACTATGATGACACACATATCGGAATATCACCTGTCAGAATCCATGTTGATTTTTGACTTTCGAATCCTACTTGCATAGCACAATCTGTGTTCAAATTGAAGTTGGAAAACAATTTCCGGCCAATATTCAGGACTCAGGAGGTTCACTTCGATCACAGGCAACATTGTCAATCACGAGGCGTGGTGATGGCACATCAATTTATTGTAGGCGATTGCCGGGGAGATTTGACTCGGGGTGGTACTGGTGGAATCAGTTTGTCTCCAAGGCCTGATTTTCGTCTGGATTGCTTGGCGTGATCGGCATTGTCAGGAGGACTTATGCTGAATTCGGTATGAACTGAGTTCTGAGGTCGTTTGACGCAACGACGCTCTGTCAATTCGACCTGTTCGAGCATATGTCAAATCAGCATAAATCACATCTGTGTCTTTGAAATCGTCCACATGCCCATCGACTGATGCACGATCAGCCGCAGGCGGCTCACTGAATTCAATTGCGCCTGCCGAATGGAGGTGTTCAAGGAAGTGGTTCAGTGAAATATGCACTGGATTTGTCGAACGCAAATCTGTGTTATGCAAGTACCGTTGAACAACTTCCTCGAAACTGCCTCTGCGGTCGGTATCGGGTTGTCTGAGCCAACTGTCAAGTCGAGCCAGATCCGTTTGTCGGCGTTGTACCGTACGGTGTGCATAGCCTTGGATTTGCATTTGCGAGAAAAAACTCTCATACCACTCGCTCAGCAAACCTTCGCCATCGCAAAGTCGTTCCTGCCAATTGTTGAATGTCGAACACATAGAAAATACTCCTGCCTGTCTATAGGCAGCTTAGAAGACTAAATGCCATGTCGTTTTTCTGCTCAGCAATTGATTGATTGAATTGATGTATCAAAGTTTACCCGACATAGTTGAATAGTCGAGATAGAGTCTCCATTGGTATCAAACCAAGTCCGATGAAATGACTGCACTACAATAACCCCGATTACCGACTGAGTTTGAGGACTGCAGCATGATTCCCATTGCCGGCTATGCAAATCGCTGGAGCGTTGGCCAAAACGAAACAATCCAATTCAAGGTTAGCAGCGAATTTGAGCAGCCCTATTCCGCTCGACTTGTGCGCATAACCTGTGCCGATCCCAATCCTGATGGACCCGGCATCATTGAACATGATCTAGGGGACGTTTTTGCCGGTGAGTTTCCCTCCAGAAAACAACCCGTCAAACTCGGATCCTATGGATTTGTACCCGTCGACGGCGCACTGGTACACTCTGATCACTACTCGGTCTGTGTGAATATCTGGCCGACATTGCCTCAATGCGGGAAGCAGACCATCATCTGTTTCAGGCAGGCGTCGGAGCTTAAACTGCTGGAGGTGTATTTGAAAAACGGTCACTTAGCTGCCTGCATAAACGAAGACACAGTGCTGAGAAACCGAAGTGCCTTGCTTGAGCGATACTGGTACACCGTCAGGTGCATAGTCGACCTTAAAGCCAATGAATTGCACCTTGATCAAGTTCCTCACAAGATCTCTTTCGAGGGTATAGAAAAAGGCAGGGATTCGTTGAGAATATCTCACGCGCCTTCACTGCCTGCGATAGATGAGATCTACATAGCTTCAAGCGGCCCTGAACTGGACGCAGCACACTATAACGGCAAGATTGAACGTCCTGGGATTTATAAAGGAACATTTGACGAAGGATTCCCCAACCAACCCGCAGCTATAGCGAATGAAGAAATACTTGAGAGTTCCTTTCAAGAGCAAATGGATACTTCGATTTTTGCGTTGTGGGACTTTTCACTGGACATTCAGACTCAAAATATCACCGACATTGGTCGGTTTAATTTACATGGCAATCTGATCAACTGTCCCACACGAGCGATGAGAGGTTCCAACTGGAGCGGTAATGAAATGGCCTGGAAACATGCTGCGAATGAGTATGGGGCCATCCATTTTCACGATGATGATATTTACGATTGCAATTGGCAAACTGACTTTGAGTTTACAGTTCCCAGCGGGTTTCCAAGCGCAATGTACTCGCTGCGAATTGAGTGTAACGACACCTACGAGGACATTCCGTTTTACGTTCGCCCCCAATTCGGCAAACCACAGTCAAAAATCTGTGTAATCGTTCCGACGTTCACCTATACCGTTTACACCAATCAGGCCCGTGCAATTGCCGGACCTGAGTATGAAGCCCTGGTGAAGGAACGGGGAACTCGCCCCTGGACGCCCGACGAAATTCGAGATTTTGGACTGTCGACCTACAACTACCACAACGATGGCAGCGGAATCTGCCTTTCCTCAAGCCTCCGGCCATCGCTGACGATGCGTCCGAATTACATCACCATTTGCAGGGATTATGGGGGCTCGGGTATGCGGCATCTGCCGGCTGACACCCATCTGCTCGCCTGGCTTGAACACTTCGGCTACGAATACGATGTTGTATGCGATGAAGATGTTCACCGCGAAGGTGCGGAATTACTGAAACCCTACTCAGTGGTAATGACAATGAGTCACCCGGAGTATCACACCCGCAATACACTGGATGCGATTGGTCAATACACCGAGTTTGGCGGGAGGCTGATGTATATGGGTGGAAACGGATTTTACTGGAAGGTGGCCATCCGTGACGACCTTCCCGGGATGGTGGAAATTCGAAGGGGTGAAGGCGGTATTCGAATTTGGGCAGCGGAACCCGGTGAGTACTACAACGCGCTTGATGGTGAGTACGGCGGTATGTGGCTGCGCAATGGACGCCCTCCGCAACAGATCGCCGGCGTTGGATTTACCGGTCAGGGTGACTTTCAGGGAACCTACTACCGACGCAATCCAGATATACCCAAACGATTTGAGTGGGTTTTCGACGGAATTGCCGATGAGATTCTGGGCGATTTCGGATTGAGCGGCGGTGGTGCCGCAGGTTTCGAACTCGACCGGATCGATTATGGACTGGGCACGCCGCTTCACGCCGCCGTCCTGGCCAGCTCAGAGATCTATCCCGAACATTTTGTCCTCGTTCCCGAAGAAATCCTTTCTCACCAGAGAACCCGTACCGGGGATCCGGTCGAAAAACTGATTCGTGCAGACATGACTATTTTCGAGACAAGCTTCGGTGGCTTTGTATTTTCTGTGGGATCAATCACCTATTGCGGCAGTCTGCCGTGGAACGGATTCGACAACAATATTTCTAAACTGACGCAAAACGTGCTCAACCGATTTTTGAGCAAGGATCACAGACGCACGGGGTAGTTGTCAGGTGACGAAGTACGCTTTTCCACTCATCGCCTTTACTGTTCTTGCTGTCTTTGCCTATTTCCTGAACTGGGACCTTCTTCTGTCCCTGGACTTTTCTGTCGTTTGGGAATACCGCGTGGTCCTGCTCAAGGGGCTCATGGTTACACTTGGACTGACTGCTTGCGCGGCTGTCTCAGGGCTGCTCTTCGGAACCGTTCTGGCGATTGCCAGCCAGTCCGCAATTGCTCCACTTCGCTGGCTCGTGATCGCCTTTGTCGAGATCTGGCGCAACACGCCGCTGCTCGTGCAGTTGATCTGGATTCATTTCGCACTGCCGCTTGTTACGGGAATCAATACTACTGCTCTTGAGAGCGGTGTAATCGGAATCACCTTGCAGGCGAGTGCCTACTTTACGGAAATCGTCCGGGCCGGGATTGAATCGGTGCCCAAGGGACAGTGGGAGGCCGCCTATTCGCTGGCACTCCCTTCAAGGATTCGCTGGACCCGGGTGATTCTGCCGCCAGCCATCCGCACCATGATTCCGCCACTTGTAAATCTCACGATCAGTTTTTTCAAAGGGACCGCGATTCTATCCATACTTCACGTAAGCGAACTGATGACAGTAACCAATCGAATCAGCAACGTTACTTTCAAACCGGTGGAACTGTTCAGTGCAATCGCCGTCATTTACTTCATTGTGGGTATTGTGATGAGCAAAACCACGCTCAGGCTTGAATACTTTTTGCAAAAAAGAGAACGCTAATGAGATTCGAATGGGATCAACTGATACGCTACGGCCCGGATCTTTTGCAGGCCTTTGGTGTAACCATTTGGATTTCAGCGGTCTCCCTGTTGATCGGGATTGTTGTTGGCATGTTCGCGTGCCTGGGGAAATTGCAGGAAAAAGGGCTTTCATTCCGAGTTGCAAACGGATTCATTGATTTTTTCAGAACCATTCCGGAAGTTGTACTGATTTTCTGGGTTTATTCGTGTCTCCCCCTGCTGCTGTCGATTCGAATATCGAGCGAAGCCTGCGGCATCATCGCACTTTCACTGTTCAGCGCAGCCTATCTCGCTGAGATTTTCCGCGCCGGTATTCTTGCAGTGCCCAAGGGACAGGTCGACGCTGCCAAGGCACTCGCTATTCCAAGATACTACATCTGGCGGCAGATCATCATTCCACCGGCCATCCGTAGAATGATGCCGGCATTCGTCAATTTTTTGACTGAACTACTGAAGGCAACCAGTTTGCTGTCCGCAATTGCAGTGGGTGAGATGGCCTATACGGCCAGCATACTCGGTGCACAGACTTTAAGCTACTTCGAATTTCTGACTGCTATTGCGGTTCTGTACTTTATCCTGATTTTTCCGTTCAGCCTGCTTGCCCGCCGTTCGGAGAAAAAACTGCTTCAGAAAACCGGGCACTGAAGGTCACCATTCAATGGAATCTGAAAGAACATCCGGCGAACGCTTCATTTCCTGCCGAAATGTTACCAAGCTCTTTGGCTCGTTCAAGGCATTGGATGATGTTTCCATCGACATTGACAAGGGTGAAATCGTTTGCGTTGTCGGACCTTCCGGCAGTGGAAAATCGACTTTCCTTCGCGTCATCAATGTGTTGGAAACGGTGAGCAGCGGAGAAATCATCGTCAACAACACACATTTGCCCGGCAGTCAAAAAGATGTTGAAGAAGTGCGACGGGAAGTCGGGATGGTTTTTCAGCAGTTCAATCTGTTTGAGCACATGTCAATCCGCGAGAATGTAACTTTTGCGCCGCGGGTTGCCCGGGGAATGTCAAAGACTGAGGCAAATGATTTGGCCGAGTCACTGCTTTCACGCGTCGGCATTGTCGAGCAAATTGAGAAATACCCCAACCACTTATCCGGCGGCCAGCAACAGCGAGTGGCTATTGCCAGAGCGCTGGCGATGAAACCGCAAGCTATGCTGTTTGATGAACCGACCTCTGCGCTCGACCCCGAAATGGTCATTGAAGTACTGGATGTAATGCGAGAACTTGCACACTCCGGAATGACAATGATCATCGTCACGCACGAAATGGGGTTTGCGAAAGAAGCTGCGAGTCGTATGTTGTTTATGGCCGATGGACAGTTCGCTGTCGATGCAGATACTGATGAGTTTTTTCGCGGTGGGGACAATCCAAAGCTTCAGCAGTTCCTGTTAAACATCCTGTAAACGACTCACCCAACGATGTATCACAACTTGATTTACAGCTCCGGCATTGACTCAAGGATACGAATCGTATGGTGGAATATGGCACTTCGGGGCAACAAATCATTACAATGGGGGTTGAGTTTCATAGAATCTCTCCCCATCGTGAAGAATCGATGAAGGGAACCATAATGAATATCTGGAGGAAAAGTTATGATTTTTAGAGCATTAATCATCAAACTTGGCGTAGTATTAAGTTTACTTGCTGTCGGGTGGGGATCCGCTGTCGCACAGGACAATCTCATCGGCGTAATCAAGGAGAGAGGGGAAATTCTCGTTTGTCATGCAGAAGCTTTGCCGTGGGGAGCCAAGGATCCGAAAACAGGGAACTGGGTCGGCACCGACATTGAAGCAGCAAAACACCTCGCTGGTATTATGGGAGTCGATTACAAACCTGTCGATTCGCAGTGGGGCACCCTGATTCCGAGTTTGGAAACTGGAAAGTGCGATATTGTGATGTCTCCAATGTTTCGTACAGCCGAACGAGCAATGCGAGTTTTGTTTTCGAATCCCTCGGGATACGAAACGCAGGGAACAGCAGTGCATATGGACTCCGATGCCCAATCACACAGTGATCTGGATAAGGAAGGCATGATCATCGCAGTCGGTTCGGGCACAGCAGACGAAGCGTTTGCCAATCGCTTCTTCAAAATGGCACAAGTCAAGCCACTTGTGAGTGACAAACTGTCAACCTATTTTCTTGAAGTGGCCAGCAAACGAGCTGATGCGGTTTTGACCGACAGTTCATCACTGCGTAATTTCATCAAGCAGAATCCAGGCATGAATCTGCGTATCATTGATGACGCACCGCTCAATCCGCAAGGTTATGCCTATGCGGTACAGCCGGGCGAATATCACTTTGTCAACTTCATCAATGTTTGGCTGGAGACGATCGAGCAGCAAGGACTGAAAGACCAGTGGTATGAAATGGTCACCGCGGAGTAATGTGACTTTCCAGGTCAAACACCGCAGTACAACCTAAGAATCAGTACATGAACCGCTCGGCAGATCAGGTCCCGCCCAAACCTGAATCCATCGCGGGCGGCGTCATGTCGCTCAATCGACTGATTGACCCGATGCGCGTTTTTGTGCGCGCGTCGGGTGCCTACATGTGGGACGATACCGGCAAAAGATACATTGACTATCACGCCGCTTTCGCACCCTATCTGCTGGGGCATGGAGATCCCGATGTCAACCAGGCGGTCATTGACTCGATCATTCGAAACGAGTCGCTGATGGGTGCTGGAACCACGCCTTGGGAACATGAAATTGCTGATCTGCTGGTCGACTCAGTGCCCTACCTGGAACAGGTGCAACTGACCAACAGTGGCACGGAGGCGGTTGCCTTTTCGATACGACTGGCACGCGCTGCCACGCAAAGAAACGACATCGTGTTCATGCAGGGCGGCTACAACGGCTGGATGGATTCTGTCGCCTTCAATTTGATGGACCCTTCATCAACTTTCAAAAATCACCGTCGCGGTGAAGAACACTCGCTCCGCCCGATTTCCGCCGGTATGCACGCGGCAACTCCGCAAGGTGCACATGCCGTCGAATACAACGATAAAGAGGCTTTGGTGCCACTGCTCGAAAGCGGTCAGATCGCGGCAGTCATTGTTGAGCCTGTGCTACAGAATATTGGCATCGTCAGACCGCAGCCGGGATATCTTGATTTTGTCAGGGAACTGTGCTCTAGGCACGGTACGCTGCTCATCTTTGATGAAGTCAAGACAGGCTTTCGCCATGCGCTTGGCGGTTACCAGTCGATTTGCAATACAGCTCCCGATCTTAGCGTTTTCGGCAAGGCCGCAGCCAACGGCTATCCCCTCGGAGTTGTTGGGGGCAAAGCGGAGTACATGTCATTTTGCTGTCACCCGGACCCTACGAAACGAGTGCTGATTGCAGGCACCTATAACGCTCATCCGTTCGTTGTGGCTGCTGCGATTGCGACAGTGAAAAAGCTCAGGGACCGCGGTGATGAGATTTATTCACATCTGGACAGACTCGGGGAGAAACTGGAATCCGGATTAAATGATCTGTTTTCGAGCTGCGACTACCCAACATCAATCGTTCGGGTAGGCTCTGCATTTGTTGTTTACTTTATGGATCATGAACCTGTCAACTGGTCAGATATCGCTCGCAACAATGACGCGCAGCGAGATGTCCGATATCGCAAGGCACTGATCGAAAGCGGGGTATTTCACTTTCCTGTAACGACCAAGCAGGGGAGCATTTCCTTCGCTCACACTGATTCGGACATCGACGAAACCCTGTCGATCACCGAAAAAGTTCTGGCTGAAATCGGTTAAAAGACTGCTCGCTTATTGAATTTACGTCAGGCGAGACCGTTGGCGCGCACCAGATGCCCTGCACTACTGCGCCGCTTCAACATACATGCGCTCGCCCCAGAATCCCGATTTCCACACATTGATGCACTCCGCTGCAAATCGCTCCAATTCTTCTATGTCGGCTGCCGTAGCAAAAATGTTGCCGGTATTGCCGCCGCTTGGTCCATAGAGGTTGTTGCCGCGATCGTAGAATAGTGCAATATCAACGATGTGAAAGTCACTTTCGGGCGTCCACGACTCTGCTGGCAGCAAGCCCTCGGGATGGAAAATGTACATCAGGTCTCCGGGTGCCGGAAACATGCACAACCACTCTTTTGGGGGATCCTCACCGAAAACGGTTTCAACCGGAAGCAGTGTATAGATTTCGTGATTGGCGTACTTTGCATGCCACATGTCACCTTCGAACGGTAGCGCTTTGCTGATTATTTCGCAGGTTTTAGGTGAATGATCCCAACGCAGTTTCAATTTCACGCTGGCACCGTTGTTGCGCATTCCGACGCGTACGTACTTCAACCGGTTACTCATTTGCTGTCTCCATTAGCACACGGAAATCCTTCCGTATCGTATCAATATCTGGCTGTCGATCGAATTATAGTGACGCTGAACGGCTGGTTTCACCAATATGGCAGGCTTTCAGGGCGATAGGATTAATCGTCAGGGCTTTTCCAGGTTTGCATATACAATTCGGACAACAGTAAGTTTCAATTGCTCTGTGCATGCCGCAATCAGTTTATCAGCTACCGAATACACCTGCAGTTGCCATCGGTGGCATCTGGCATGAGACCAATACCTTCGCGGCCAAGAACACCCATCTGGAGGACTTCAAAGCCTATCAGTTTGTAACAGGAAGCGACTTGATTGAACGCTACCGTGATACAAACTCGGAACTTGGAGGATTCATCCGTCAGCTCACTGAGCTGAATTTCGCTGCCGTGCCAACTACATTTGCGGCAGCTGTGCCCTCCGGCACGATTGAGAGTAAAACATTTTTCCATCTGCTTGACCAGCTGATGAACCAGTTGCGCAACGCGATGCCTCTTGATGGCGTCGCACTCGCACTGCACGGTGCGGCCGTGGCTGAGCAAATCGAAAGTGCGGACGCTTATATTCTTGAACAGGTCCGCACACTTGTCGGCGACAATGTTCCCGTTGTTGCAACTTTCGACTATCACGCGAATCTAAACGAAGCCATGCTCGAGTACGCTTCAGTACTGATTGGATACGACACCTACCCGCATGTGGATATGGCAGAACGCGGAGTTGAAGCAATTAACGTCCTCAAGCAGCTTTTGTTTGATGAGCGGAAAATTGAATGCGCATTGCGCAAAGTTCCGTTGCTAACCTCCCCTTTGAAACAGCAGACAGACGAGTTTCCAATGTCGCAGATCATCCAGCGGCTTCATGAAATTGAATGCAGTCCCGCAATCACCTGCGCATCCGTTGCCATGGGATTCCCCTATAGTGATGTCGCACACCTGGGAGCGTCTGTAGTCGTGTATGGGACAAAGGTGCGTGAAGTCGATCTCGCAGCAAATTCAGTAGCCACCCACCTGTGGCGACTGCGACACGAGTTTCAGGACAACCTGGTATCGGTAGATGAATGTGTTGACACGGCGCTCGGCAATTGCGCACACCCGGTCATCATCGTAGAGCCATCAGACAATGTTGGGGGAGGCAGTGCCGGGGACGGAACAGGTGTCCTGCACGCACTGCTGGAACACAACGCCGCACGCTCAGTGATCGTGATATACGATCCGGAAGCGGTTACGGAATCTATCCAAGCCGGTATCGGCAGTCGATTAAAGTTAACGATTGGTGGCAAAACGGACAGTCTGCACGGAACTCCAGTGGAAACATCTGCGGTGGTTCAGTCCATCTCAGATGGGGAATATAAACACAAGGGCTCTTACATGACGGGCTATATTACGTCAATGGGACAAACCGCGGTGGTGCTGTCCGGTAATGTTCAAATCGTCCTCACATCAAGGCGGAGCATGCCTTTTGATGCCGAACAGTTGCGCAGCCTGAATATTGAACCGAAAGATCAGAAAATTATTGTCGTTAAGTCTGCAATTGCATGGAAAGCGGCATATGGTGAGATAGCCGGCAAGATTCTAGTCGCAGATACCCCCGGAATTTGCGCCGCAGACTTGTCCCGGCTTGCGTTTCATAATCGACCCAGACACCTGTATCCGCTTGAGCAGCACGCGACATATTCGACTTAGACCCGATCAGAAACAAATCATGACAATACCCCGGGAAACCGTATTTAAAGAGCCGGAATTCGAAACGAGGCTGGCAAACACTCGGCAGAAAATGGCGGCGCGCGGCATCGACACGCTAATTCTGCATTCTGCACCCAACATCTACTACCTGTGCGGTCACCACACGCTCAATTTGTGGGACTACCAATGCCTTATCGTCCCCTCAAACAGCCCGATGGTCATGCTGCTGTGGCAATTTGAGCGCGGGCGGTTCGAGGCTTCCGCAACTTTGGCGGAACTTGAACTGTATGAAACGCACTGCGATCCGATTCAGGCTACATTGGAAGTCATTACGAGCCGCAATCTTCTGCAAGGCAGGATCGGTATTGAGGCCCAGAGCAGGTATCTGAACCCTAAAATGCATGACCAGTTGAAAGATGCACTGAATCAAGCGAATGTCGTGAACGGGTCCGGTCTAGTCGACTCGGTACGAAATATCAAGTCACCGGCTGAACTCAGTGTGATGAGAAAAGCTGCCGAAATCACTGATTTGGCGATCCGCAGCGGTTTCGACCGTATCGATATCGGTGTAACCGATTCAAGCATTGCAGCGCGCGTGGCTTCTGTTTTGATCGATCAACACAGCCTTGGTTTTTCCGTCTACCCGATTATCTCTGCCGGTTACCGCTCTGGCATGCCTCACAATAGTAATTTCGGCTACCGGATTCAGGAGGGAGACCCCGTCTTTATTGAATGTTCCCCGAGCCACTTCTGGTACCATGCTCCTTTGATGCGCACGGCTGTGGTGGGTGAGGCAAACCGTCAAATTGAGGAATTCGCTGAACTCGAAACCGAGATAGTGGCAGCAATGCTGGAGACGGCAAAAGCCGGTGCGCTCGCGTCCGATGTGGCAGCCGTTGCAGCATCCCGAATTGCACCGATTCGCGACCAGATACTGTTTCACGAAGTATACGGCTACCCGGTAGGCATCGGATTTCCGCCGACCTGGGGGGAAGAGTCAGGATTCGCCATCGTGCCTTCCAACCATCGTCCACTTAAGGCCGGGATGGTGTTTCACATCCCGATGACGCTTCGAGTGAACGGCGAGTTCGGGGTCGGCCTCAGCGAGACTTTTGTTGTGAGTGAGGAAGGACCACCTAAGACGCTTAGCGACCTTCCGCTGGCGCTGCACCGAGTAAACCCATGAAGTTCGAACAATCCACACAACTGTACGAAACTGCAAAACAATACCTCGCGGGCGGCGTCAGCAGCAACTTTCGCTATATCGGCTACGGAGAAAGCCCGGTTCCGCTTTTTTACGACAAAGGCAGCGGCGCAAGGCTTACTGATGCAGATGGCAATGTCTACATCGACTATGCTTTGGCCAACGGGCCCATAATTCTCGGACATGCACCTGAAGTGGTACTGAAACGGGTCAGGGAAACGCTGGCGATGGGCCAACTGTTCGCCGGCCAGACTAGTCTCGAAATTCACCTCGCCCGCAAATTGGTGGAAATCATTCCATGCGCCGAACTTGTTCGTTTCGCATCCAGTGGAACAGAAGCGATACAGGCGGCTGTGAGGCTGGCAAGAGCGGCAACGGGAAAGTCAAAAATTGTGAAGTTCGAAGGACATTATCATGGCTGGACCGACAATGTTTTTATCAGCGTGCATCCGGCGCTCAAAGATGCAGGAGCTGAGAACATGCCAAACAGTGTTGCTCAGACTCCAGGACAATCTGCAGCTGCGCTTGAGGATGTGATCACTCTACCATGGAACAATCTGGATGTTTTCGCTGAAGTATTGCGAACTCGAGGGTCGGAAATCGCCGGGGTAGTCATGGAACCTATCAATTGCAATACCGGCGCCATTTTTCCACTTCCGGGATATTTGGAAGGAGTCAGGGAGTTAACGGAGAAATGTGGGGTCACGCTGATTTTCGATGAAGTGATCACGGGATTTCGGGTGGGTCTGTCAGGTGCGCAGGGCTTGCTCGGCATCACCCCCGACCTCGCCATATTCGCCAAGGCAATGGCGGCTGGTTTTCCGTTGGCAGCTCTTGCCGGCAAAAAAGAAATCATGGAGCTTCTGCACTCCCGTCCAGTAATGCATGGTGGTACCTACAATGCCAATGTCATGTGTGTTGCGGCGGGCATTGCCACTATCGAATATCTGGAGTCAAACGGTGGAGAAGCCTACCGCGAGATGGAAGAATTGGGCAGGCACCTGATGCACCAACTAGAGCGAGATTCCCGCGCTGCCGGTTACAAATTTTCTGTTCAAGGCATGGGTTCGGTTTTCCATCCGATTTTTGGTTCGGTAGACAGCGTCACCAACTATCGGCAGTACCAGCGCACCGATCTCAATTTAATGAAGATGTTTTATGCCAGGCTACAGTCGGCCGGAAGCAGGGTTACCGCCCGCGGCACATGGTTTCTGTCTACGGCCCACAGCTTGGACGATATTGCGGAAACGCTGGAACATGCGCGGCATGTATGGAGGAATCTGGATGAATAATCGTCAACAGGGTCGAATTGGATTTGTATGGCCAGGGGGCGGAGCTGAGCACGACTTTTACAGATTTCTCGAAGAAACCGGAGATCTGGCAAGGCTGTACCTTACCTGTACCCGCGTCGGCGGCGACGGGGAAAACGATCACGATGTCGACGCCCTGCACCAAACCTCGCGCCTGGACTGGCTGGTTGAAGCCGCTCTCAGACTCATTCCGCTTCGTGTTGATTGTGTTTATTGGCCGTGTACCAGCGGCAGTTTCATTCGCGGTCGCGAACACGCCGAAGCTCAGCTGAAAACACTGACCGAGACGGTTGGCGTCCCATCCGGCAGTACATCACTGGCATTTATCGAAGCGCTTCGTCTTTGCAATTTCACCCGCGTGAGTGTCTTATCGACCTACCCAAAAGCGGCTTCTGAAGCACTGAAGTCTTTTCTTGGACAATTCGATGTTGAAGTGCTGAGCATGAACTGGCTGAATGCTGCATCCGGCTGGGATGCTGCGCTTTTCGAACCCGAATTCATCATTGAACATATCCCGGATACGATTCATCCGGATGCTGAGGTACTGTTGATACCTGATACCGCAATGCCAACACTGTTTGCTGCAAGTGACTTTGAAAAAGCAGCCGGTATTCCGGTTTTCACTGCCAACGGCGTGACGATGTGGAACGCGACAAATCTAGCGGGACTGTCTGTATCTGATGACAGATTCGGCTCGCTTATTTCAGGAAAGTGGAATTGAACGAAGCAAAATATGCTTTTTCCGCTCCAAATGATTACTCCCGCGGTACTGCCGTGGCAAGCATAATCGGTTCGCTTGAGTTCAACACTGTTTGGCCGGCAAACATTCAGGACGTGCATTTTCATGGCGTAGCGCGGGGAGCAAATCTTCGTGCTTACGCGATGACACTTGGATCAGGTGGAGGAACCTATACGGCCAACAGTTAGCCAGCTTGCGAAACACAGATAGTTACTGGCGGCCAATCTATGCAGGCGTAATCAATGACAGCGTTGATTTTCTGAATTTGAGTGTTGGTGCAGCTGGAACAATCGAAGCTTACACCGAGCAGCAGATACGTCAGAACTTCTCGCACACGATTTCCGCAATGGCACAGACAGGTTCAGCCAACAAGACAGTCTTTGTCTGGGCCGCCGCAAACGCAGCTAATGATAGCGGGTGCAGTGACAATGGAATAACCGACGCCTGTAACGGCAACATTCCGAACGCAAATTCGCCGGAGATATACGCCGGAATGATGGCGCGCATCAGTGAACTTCAAGGTCACAGCATCGCCGTGGTGTCAGCCGACAGTTCGGGAAACATCTCAGGTTTTTCGAACCGCTGTGGCATTGCTGCAAGTTGGTGTATCGCCGCTCCAGGCGATGGGGTCAGGGCAGTTGGGTATCAGGCAGCCGAAGATCCAAACAATCCCGGACATGTTCGAGATGCGAAGTCGCAAAAAAGCATCATCGCTGCCTGGTGTCAGCGGTTCTGAGTCGATTGGCCTTGGGAAGTTCATATTGATCATCTGGCAAGATCGATTCGATTCAGTGCCACAGGCGCTGCGTCACTTCAGCCTGAACCGCAAGGAGGCTTTCGACGCGCTGCTCTCGCCGCCGTAAGTCGCCACCCGCCATTTTCCGATTCTGTCAGTTGCTGCAGGTGCTGTGACCTGCCGCGGATGCGTTCGTCCTCAATAAGGACGTCAGCGGGCGTTCGGCCGCAAAACAGCGTGGGAAACACGTGGGACTGTGTGTCCTCAAGGGCGCCTAATATGATAGAATGGCAGAAACCTTCGGTTTGTCGATATCATCAACGTGTAGATCGAACATTTGGACGAAATCGCATCACGGATATCGCAAGCACAATGTATGGGGCGATGACACCGAATTGAGCTGTCAAGTGCATTTTGTACAGTAAAGCAAAACAAGCGATCAAGATAATTGAAGATGATTATTCAGAATTTTGAGAGTTCACAAAGACAGTTAAAATCGATAGCCGGTGGCGCTATGTCGCTGAACCGGAAGATTGAACCCATGCGGTTTTTTGTATCTGCGAAAGGTGCTTATCTATTCGACCACCGCAATCGTAAATACATTGATTATCATGGTGCTTTCGCGTCCCAACTGCTCGGACATGCTGACCCGGATGTCAATAGGGCGATCACGGAAGCATTGACGCGAGGTGAGTCGCTGATCGGAGGGGGTATCACTCCGTGGGAGATAGGGATTGCAGATTTGCTTGTCGAAACGGTTCCCGGTCTTGAACAGATTCAATTGACTGCTAGTGGTACGGAAGCCATCGCCATCGCCATTCGTATAGCACGGTCATTTACCAATCGCAATCAAATCTTATTTATGCAGGGCGGTTACAACGGCTGGATGGATAGTGTTGCCTTCAATCTAAAGGACTCAAGGGAAGCGCTTCAGAATCACGAACCGGGAAAAGAGCATGAATTGAGGCCGATTTCAGCAGGCATGGGTTCAAACGCCGGCGAATATTCCCGTGTTGTTGAATTCAATGATATTGAAGCGGTCGAAAATGTTCTCAAGTTCAATAATATCGCGGCCATTGTCTTGGAGCCGGTACTGCAAAATATCGGCGTTGTCAAGCCACAGCCGGGCTATCTGGAATCCATACGCAGGCTTTGCGACATTTATGGGACTTTGCTGATATTCGATGAGATCAAGACAGGATTTCGAAGCGCACTGGGTGGTTACCAGTCAATTTGCAACGTCAGTCCCGACCTCAGCGTGTTTGGCAATACCGTTGCAAGTGGATATCCCATTGGTGTATTGGGCGGCAAATCCAGATACATGTCGTACGTGGATCATCCCGACCCGAGTCGGCAGGTTTTTGTGGCTGGAACTTCTAACGCCCATCCAATGGCTGTCGCTGCAGCCATGGCCACCATTGAGAAACTGCGAGACCGCGCAGATGAGATCTATGCGCACATTAATCACCTCGGTCAGCTGATGGAGGAGGGCTTGAACGATGCGTTTTCGCAAGAGAATTATCCAGCTGCCGTGGTACGGGAAGGCTCCGCATTTGCAGTCTATTTTATGGACCACGAGCCGACCTCATGGAAAGATATTGCGCTTAACCATAATTCTAACTTTGATGTCCGCTACAAAAAACTGCTGGTCATGAAAGGCATTTTTCACTTTCCGGTTGAAGCCGTGCAAAGCTGTATTTCATTCGCCCATACTGAGGAAGATATCGAAGTAACCCTAGACACTACCAGGAATATCCTGATAAACCAAAGGAACGCTTGACGGGTGAGGTGATGCCTTTGGTTCTCGTGGTGCCGAGCATAGAATTTCTCCCTCGTATCCGTTGACTCGAGTCCGCAGGTCTTGCCTGACAATAGCCTCGAGTTCATCCATATCAGCCGCGGTCGCTGAGATGTTCACACCATTAACCTAGATGACCCGACAATAGGATTTTTCTTTTGACAAGATATGCTCGTGAATCCAGACGATCGTCAAATTGGCAAAGTCGGCACAATTCGGACAGATTTGTGCGTGAAGCGGTTCGTTTGGGCGTCAGGTCCCGCTCGTATTTCAAGATTCAGGAGATGGACCATAGATTCAACCTTTTCAGTCAGGATCAGACGGTGCTGGATCTCGGAGCATCGCCTGGTGGGTGGTGCCAATACGCAGTCTCGCGTATAGGATCCGGCGGCACGGTCTTTGCAGTTGATGTCCTTGAGTTGAAACCTTTAGACCAGGTGCACTTCATTCAATCCAATATAACCGAACAGCAGTCTCGGAAGAATCTGGCACAGGTGCTCGGAACTCAGAAAGTCAATCTGGTTCTTTCTGATATGGCGCCTAATCTGACAGGGATCTCAAGTGTGGACTCTAGGAACTTTTCTGATCTATACGAAGCAATCTATGATGTGTGCGATTTGATTCTCGACCGTGACGGAACGTTGGTATTCAAGTTTTTTCGAGACCACGATTCAGGCACACTGAGAAAGCAGTGCGAGTCGAGATTCGAAGCCTGTAGTGTTTTCAAGCCCAAGGCCTCCCGCTCCAGGAGCTAGGAATCCTATATGATCGCAAGCCGATACTCAAAGTGCGCTTCCGTCTGAGCCGCGGAATCACCACCGTTCCGACCCGATTCAGGCAAATCGAATCCAAGCAACCGGGAACAATTATTCTGGATTTTTCGCTAAGCATGACAACGCCATTTGCGACGGCTCGCCACCTTGCGATTTTGGTGTTTGGGTCAGCGAGCCACACAGAGGACAGATAGAGTGAGATTTCAACTGGCAATCAACATGGAACGGATGGACGGCAGCGTCGACATGCCGACGGTGATGCAGCATACCCTGGATATGGTGCAGATGGCAGACCGTAGCGGCTTCAATGTCGTTTGGGCCGCGGAGCATCATGCATTGGAAATGACGATTGCTCCAAATCCGTTTCAATTGCTGACCTGGTGGGCCGCACATACCAGCGATATTCGTCTTGGCAGTGCAGTCGCGGTCGCAGCATACTGGCATCCGATCAATCTGGCCGGCGAAGCGGCATTGGTCGATCTGATCAGTAACGGCCGTCTGGAGTTTGGAATCGGGTCTGGCGCATATCAGAGAGAATTTGATCGCATGCATCCCGGTCTGAAGCAACCCGATGCGTATCGGTATGTTCACGAAATGCTGCCGGTGGTGAAAAAATTGTGGCAGGGAGACTACGAGCACAATGGAGAATTCTGGTCGTTTCCGACGTCAACTTCAGTCCCGAAACCGGTCCAGGTCCCACATCCGCCCATCTGGGTAGCTGCGAGAGCTCCAATCACATTTGACTATGCGGTGGAAAACGGCTGCAACATTATTTCTTGGCCACTGACGCGGCCATTTTCCGAGGTGCAGCTGTACAAAACCCGGCTGACCGAAGCCATGGCCAAATCGAGTGGTGGACATCGCCCTGTTTTTGCCGTGATGCGGCATACCTCGATATACGACAACGCCCGGCACCGCGAAGCCGCGATAGCTGCCATCCAGAAAAGTATGGGCATGTTTCAAAACCTATTCCTGAATCTTGGTGATGTCATCAATGGATTTCCAAAGCAGATACCGTTGGAAGAACTCGCGGAAAAAGAACAGTTTCACCCAGCCATGCTTGAACAGAACCTGATGCTCGGAAGTCCCGAAGAAGTGATCCGAAAATTGAAAATGTATGAGGATGCCGGAGTGGACGAGTTTGTGTATTTGACGAGTATGGGACTGGGGCACGATTTTCAGAAACGATCGCTTGATCTGTTCTGCAATGAGGTGATGCCTGAGTTTGTCTGATCGGGAGATGAAAAGATGCCTCAACTGCCAAACGGTACCGCGTACGAACTGACAGGAAACCCCGGTAATCCTGCGGTTGTCTTGATTCACGGACTGGGTCTGAATCGTCAGATGTGGCGGGATTACGTGCCGGCGCTATCCCGTCGCCATCATGTTTTGACCTATGATCTATACGGTTATGGTGAGAGTCGCCGCGTACCGTCTGATATCTCACTTGAACTTTATTCCAGGCAGTTGAATGATCTGCTGCACGAAGTGCAGGTTGACCGGTGTGTTGTAATCGGATTCTCTCTCGGCGGCATGATCAACAGGCGCTTCGGAATTGATTATCCGCACCGCGTCGAGGCTCTGGTTATCCTGAATTCTCCACATGAGCGCAATCCAGAACAACAGCAGACAATCGAAAGGCGCGTGCAAAATACGGCTGAAGAGGGACCGAAGGGCACATTGGACGAATCGATTGTCCGTTGGTTCACGCCGAAATTCCGGTCAGCGAGACCCGATGTGATCAATGATGTCCGCAGCTGGGTCGGCAGCATCGAACCAACCATCTATTTTCATTCCAGAGTGGTTTTGGCCAAAGGTGTGACAGAGCTGATTCGTCCGCAACCTCCACTTGCGTTCCCGGCACTGGTGATCACATGTGAGAACGATTCGGGCAGCACACCGTCGATGTCTCACGCAATCGCCTCGGAGATCGCCGACGCTCAGGTTGAAATCATACCCGAACTACAGCATCTGGGCCTGATGGAAGAACCGGAGATGTTTCTCCGGCCGATAGAGGAATTCCTCAGAAAGTGCATGAATTGATGTGATATTGCGGCAACAGTCAAGTTTTATTTTGGAGTCAGACCTGTGGCACGATTGACAGGAGGGCAGGCCGCGATCGAATGTCTTCGCGCAGAATCTGTCAGACATGTGTTCGGTCTGATCGGTTCCGCCACCATGGAGCTATTCGATGCACTGTATGATGTATCGGAAATCAGTTTCATCGGTGTACACGATGAGAGAACAGGCGTCCATATGGCGGACGGGTTTGCACGAGCGTCCGGAACGCCCGGTGTTTTTGTAGCGGGCCAGAACGGACCAGGGGCGACCAATCTTGTAACTGGGCTGGCGCAAGCCAGGGCCGCATATTCGCCCGTGATTTCAATTGCCGGCGCCTTGTCAAGCGAACATATCTATCGCGATGCGTTTCAGGAAGTCGACCAGCAGTCGTTGTTTACTCCGATCACCAAAAAAACTTGGACCGTCACTCAGACATCACGGGTAGCGGAAATGATGCGGGAGGCATTTCGCGTTTCAATGTCACCGCGCCGCGGACCGGTTCAGCTCAACATTCCCCGTGACATTCTGGCGAACAGCGCACAATTCGGCAGTTTTCAATCGCCCGAACAGTATCGGACCGAAAGTCTGCCTGCCGCACCCGGCCCGCAGATCGAAAAGGCCGCGTCTGTCCTTGCCGCTGCCACAAAACCCGTCATTGTGGCGGGCGGTGGTATAAAGGATTCAGGCGAATGCGGACAAACAGTGGCATTGGCGGAATTTATCAATGCTCCGATAGTGACCTCGCCCGGACACGGTGATGCGTTACCGCATGATCATCCCCTGAACCTGGGCCAGATGGGTCCCCGAGGAAATCCAGTCGCCTCCAGGCTGGTGCAGGAAGCGGATGTGATATTGGCACTTGGGACAAGACTGGGGTTCAATTCAACCTTCTATTCCCACGATTACATCAACCGATTGGCGAAGATAATCCAGGTCGAACTGGAACCTGCAGCGATCGGACGATACTTCCCCGTCTCACTCGGTATCTGGGCAGATGCCGGTACAACAGCGGCACAGTTGACTGAATCACTGAAGGCCCTGAATTCGCCGAGCCTCGCGGATAGCTGGACAAAAACAGCCACAATGGAGAGAACAACCTATCTTGAAAGACGCGACGCCGACGCTGCGTTGGATGCAAATCCAATCCAGGCGGGCGCTCTTTTCAAGGTATTGCGTGATACTTTACCGAAAGACACCGCATACACGCTTGATGCAGGCACATTGTGTCTTCAGGCCACAGATGCGATGAACTACTGGATGCCCCGTTCGCTGTTCACACCCCTGGATTTTGGTCTGGTTGGATTCTCATTTGCTTGTGGTCTCGGGGTGAAGCTGGCCATGCCGGATCGGACCGTTGTAAGCCTGATGGGCGATGGCGGATTCGGAATGACGCTGTCGGAATTGAGTACCGCGGTCGATCACCGCATCAATACGATCACCATCGTAATGAACAATCAGTGCTGGGGTGCCGAGAAAGCCTACCAACGCGACTATTTCGACAGTCGATTTATCGGTAGCGACGTGAGCAGTCCACCATTTGACAAGATCGCGGAACTGTATGGCGCCATTGGATTTCGGGTGGACAGGGTTGAGCAGATCGGTGATGCTGTGCGCGGCGCAATGAGTCGCGATCGACCGGTCGTTATCGATGTTCAGATCGACCCGGATGCACTATACAGCTTTCGTCGGGATTCGTTCCAGCATCGTGCAAAGAATTAGAGATTCATGAGCTGTTGAAGCAACATTCATTGACGGAACTCGAAATCTGATAAAATTTAAGGTCCGGATTGGTAAAAGGTCGAATCAGGACTTGTAAAGTCGCGGCATTGTCCCCACTATCTTACCAACAGGTTTGAATAAGTTACGGTACTGGCGCAAGCAAGAGAAGAGATTTGGGCAATTTGACGAAAAACCTCATTTTATGGGTCGTCATCGCGATGGTGCTGATGGCGATTTTCAAGAATTTCGCACCGACTGAGGAGGCATCCCGCAAGGAGTTGGAGTATTCCACATTCCTTACCGATGTCAAGAATGGTCGGGTGAGCAAAGTTGTCATTGACGGTCGGACGATTATGGGCAGCTTTACGAGCGGTGCCCCTTTTGTCACGTACTCTCCGGATGATCCCAAACTCGTCGACGATCTGGTTTCGGCCGGTGTGACGATTGTCGCCCAGAAAGAGGAATCCCCTTCGTTGCTGATGCAGTTATTCATCAGTTGGTTCCCATTGCTGTTGCTGATCGGATTGTGGATTTTCTTCATGCGCCAGATGCAGGGCGGTGGCGGTCGCGGAGCACTCAGTTTCGGAAAGAGTCGAGCGCGTATGCTCACTGAGGATAAGAACCGCGTGACGTTTGAGGACGTAGCGGGTGTCGAGGAAGCCAAAGAGGAAGTCGGCGAACTCGTAGAATTCCTCAGTTCACCGACCAAGTTCACCAATCTCGGTGGACGAATTCCCCGAGGGGTGCTCATGACCGGAAGTCCAGGAACCGGTAAGACCTTGCTGGCGAAAGCGATTGCCGGTGAGGCGAAAGTGCCGTTCTTCTCAATTTCCGGTTCGGATTTTGTTGAGATGTTTGTCGGAGTCGGCGCATCGCGTGTACGGGATATGTTTGAGCAAGGCAAGAAGAATGCCCCGTGCATCATATTCATTGATGAGATTGACGCTGTTGGTCGCCAGCGCGGCGCTGGTCTCGGCGGCGGTCACGATGAACGTGAACAGACCCTCAACCAGCTGCTGGTTGAGATGGATGGTTTCGAAGGCAGTGAAGGTGTCATTGTGATCGCAGCCACCAACCGGCCTGATGTGCTGGATCCGGCACTGCTAAGGCCTGGCCGGTTTGACAGGCAGGTTCATGTTCCGCTCCCCGATATTCGCGGACGGGAACAGATATTGAATGTGCACATGAAGAAAGTACGTGTCGGCAAGGATGTGGATTCGAGCATTATCGCCAGGGGAACACCCGGTTTTTCCGGTGCGGATCTTGCAAATCTTGTCAATGAGGCTGCGTTGTTCGCGGCCAGAGCCAGTCTGAAAACTGTCACCATGGAACAGTTTGAGATGGCGAAAGACAAAGTGCTGATGGGAACCGAGCGACGTTCGATTGTCATGCCCGAGGAAGAGCGCTGGAACACAGCCTATCATGAGTCAGGACACACGGTTGTCGCCAAAGTGCTTGAACATACCGACCCGGTGCATAAGGTTACGATCATACCGCGCGGCAGGGCACTTGGTGTGACCATGCAACTGCCGGAAGAAGATCGGTACAGTCACAATCGGGAATACCTGCTGGCCAGAATTGCTGTACTGATGGGTGGCCGGATCGCCGAGGAGATCTTCATGGATCAGATGACTACCGGTGCTTCCAATGATTTTGAGCAGGCAACCGATCTCGCCCAGAAAATGGTATCCCGTTGGGGTATGAGCGATTCACTGGGCACGCGGGTTTATGGTGACAACCAATCTGAGGTTTTTCTTGGCCGAGACGTCACCACACATCAGAATCTCAGCGACGCAGTTGCCGAGCAGGTTGATCAGGAAGTCACCCGCATCATTGATGAGGAGTATTCACGCGCAAGATCGATCATTGAGTCCAACAAGGAGAAGATCGAGATAATGGCGAATGCTTTGATGGAGTGGGAAACTCTGGAGTCTGATCAGATCGACGACATTATGGCAGGGAAATCTCCCCAACCACCCACATCTGACGCGGACGATTCCTCGTCCTCAACTGACGATAGTACGAACGGCAAACGAACAAAGCCGACCGTCAAGCCTCAAATGGACCGCCCGGCAAGCGGAGAAGCTTCATAACCGTCAACTCGTTCCAACTCATGACAATTGACGAGCCTCAATTGTTCATATTGCGCTGTGATTCCAGCCCGGGTTCCTGATGAGACTCTTTGGTACTGACGGGATTCGAGGCAAGTTCGGCAGTGAGCCGATTACACCTCAGACGATATTGAAGTTGGGTTGGGCGCTCGGGTCGGTACTGAACGAACGCAGCGAAGACCGCTGTGAGGTTATTGTTGGTAAGGATACCCGGGTTTCCGGTTACGTACTCGAATCAGCACTCACAGGCGGCCTCCTGTCAGCGGGCGTCGATATCGCGTTGCTGGGCCCGGTGTCCACTCCGGCAGTATCCTATTTCAGCCGCGTTTCCCGCGCGAGTGCCGGTGTCGTGATCAGCGCGTCACATAATCCCGTCCAGGACAACGGTATAAAGGTATTCCTGTCCAATGGACTGAAAATCTCTGCTTCGATGGAACGAAGAGTTGAAGCAAGGCTGGATGGTCCGATTCAGGTGGTTGATGCGCATAATCTCGGAAAGGCACGCCGAATTGACAATCCGGTAGAACAATATGTCGGCTATCTGTTCTCGAATGCGCCTAGTCGGCTGGATGGACTGCGGATTGTTATCGATTGTGCGAATGGGGCAAGTTACAAGATCGGGCCGATGTTGCTGTCGCAACTCGGCGCGGATGTTGTATCAGTTGCTGACACGCCGAGCGGATTCAATATCAATCTGAATTGCGGTTCCACCAACCCCGAGTATATTCGGAACCTGACACTGGAGCATCACGCCGATATCGGCATTGCACTGGATGGAGACGGTGATCGGGTTGTTATGGTTGATGCTGCAGGCAACCTGATCAATGGCGATCAGATTCTGTACATCATTGCTGTTTCCAGAAAGCGCAAGGGAATGCTGCGCGGTGGCGTGGTCGGAACCCATCTCAGTAACATGGGATTGAGAGACACTCTGCAGGCCAGGGAGATTCCGTTTGAGTGCGTTGAGGTTGGCGATCGATTCATTTCAGAGCGTCTGAGAGAGTTGAACTGGAATCTGGGCGGTGAGGAATGCGGTCATATCTTGAACGGTGAGGCTGGCATCCCCGGGGACGGGCTGATCGCGGCGATGGAGGTGCTTGCGGAAGTGATCGAATCCGGAAAGACGTTGAAAGAACTCGCAAAGGAACTGACACTTGTTCCGAAGGTGACCAGAAATGTCCCCTTGAGGAATCAAAACTCACCGATCAAGGGGATCGATGCCAGTCATTGGCCCAGGACTACAGAGGCGGTCGATGTCGCCAGGAAAGAGCTTGACACCCAGGGGCGGATTTTACTGCGTGCATCCGGTACCGAACCGGCCATTCGGATTCTGGTCGAAGGCTATGACGCTGATCAAATTGGTCGGATTGCGGATCGACTATCGAATGTCGTTGACGAAGAGTCCGAGTCTGCGACCGCATTAGCCTGATCACATCATCACGACGTTGCGAATTCCGACTCCTTGGCGGGTCGACTCAATTGCATCATTGATGTTTTCGAGCGGGAATCTTCCTGTTACCAGTGCATCCAGTTCCAATTCGCCTGACTGGTACAATCCGATCAGCTTGGGGATGTCAGAATCGAGGTCGGGATTGCCCATCTTGCAACCGAGAATGGATTGGTTTGCGTCGATGAAGTCAACCGTTTCCATCGAGAACTTGGAGCCTTCCGCGGGCATTCCAACCAAAATCAGTGTGCCTCCGAGTCGCAGGAAGCGAAAGACTCCGGTCACCGCCTCCGGGTGGCCGGTAGCGACAAAAACATAGTCCGCGCCGCGTCCAGCGGTGACTTGCCGGATGGAATCTTCGGCATCAGACTTGCTGGAATCAACCGTATGGGTAGCGCCGAAGCGCTTGGCAGTGGCGAGCCGATCCGGGTTGATGTCAATCGCCGTAACTGTAGCCGCAGACGCAATGCGAGCGGCTTGGATACAGTTGATACCGACACCTCCCGCACCAATGACGACGACATGAGTGCCCGGTTTGACAGCAGCGGTGTTCATGACTGCACCAAATCCCGTGATGACTCCGCAGGCCAACAGCGACGCGCTCGCATAGTCCATCTCGTCTGGAATTGCGACAACTTGGGACTGATGAACGACTGCATATTCCGCAAAGCAACCTGTTCTCAGTCCTCTGTGGATGTCAATTCCGTTGCTTGCCTGCAATCGTCTAGGTTCATCGGTCGCAAATTCGTGTTCGCATAGGGTGTGTTGATTGTGATCGCAAAAAAAACAACCACCGCAATGTCGCACCAAGGAGACGATCACCTTATCGCCCGGCCTCACCTTTGTGACTCCGGGGCCACAGGCTTCGACGGTTCCCGCTGCCTCGTGGCCGTAGACTGTCGGCAGTCTGCCGCCCCAGGCGCCGTCCATGTACAAGATGTCGCTGTGACAGATGGCGCATGCAGTCACCTTGATCTTTATTTCATCTTTTCTGGGATCATCAATCTTGATCTCATCAATCACGAGCGGTTTTCCGAAGTTGTAGCTGACGGCTGCTTTCATTAAACTTGCCATTATTCACCTCTGTCTGATCAACTGGCGGGATGTCAACCCAGTGCCGATCCAGGAAATTCGCGAGTGCGGCAAAACAATCGTCCAGTTGTCTTTAGCATCGAACCTGGATCTTGCGCAGATCGCCATAGATTCCTGTAAGAATCAGAATTATCGCGTGAGTCGATGACAGCTTGAATCTGCCAACCGAAACTTACGAATTCAATTGGAAGATCCAACCTTGGCCGACTCGATGCTTATCCACTCGCTTAAATCCTGGTTAGCGCGGCATTATAGATGCATACATGTCAACCAAGGCACTTGCGCTAAGAGAATCGACGAGATGATTCGAGACATCGGAAGTCGTGTGAATGCCCGCATCAGGCTTTGGTTGCCAACGCACTAAAGATCAAGCACAAGCTCTTGTGTACGTGACCGTGCACAACAAATAAGCACATATTCTTCGTGATCTTCGTCGTCGAGAATCTGATCTCTATGATCAGGTTCGCCTTGCAGATAACGCGTCAGGCAGGTCCCGCAGTATCCATCCTCACACGATGTGTCAACGTCATGGCCGTTCTCTCTCAGGACTTCGACAATCGTTTTGTGCGCAGGCACCGAATATAACGTGTTGGTGCTCGAAATCCTGATCTGGAACTCCTTATTCTCATCAAATGAATCTGTATTGGTTAACACGACTCCGTCGGTTGAGAAAAATTCGTAGTGTACCGTGCCTTCCGGCCAATGACTGCTTGCGTCGGCAATTGCGTTCATCATGCCTACAGGTCCGCAGTAATAAAGGTGCGTGCCTGGCGAATAATCCTGAAGTGTCGTCTTGAAATCCAGGCCATTTTCCGGATTGCCGCCGTCGAAGTGCCAGTGAAGGCTGCCGTGTTTGACCAGTCCTGTAATTTCATCCATGAATGCTGTCTGTTCGGGGAATCTTGTGCAGTAGTGGAATATGTAGTCCGCCTTGGACCGCTCCAGCGAGTAGGCCATGGCTAAAATTGGCGCCACACCGATTCCGCCGGCTATCATCAGATGCGTTTGGGCATCCGGATTCAGCTTGAACCAGCGTTTGGGTTCGGAGATTTCCAATCTATCCCCGACCCGGACGTTGCTGTGAATATATTGCGAACCGCCGGTCCCCGATTGTTCGAGCAACACTCCGATCAGGTAGGACTGTCGTTCCCATGCAGGCCCGCAGAGAGAAAACTGACGGACGAGTCCGTTGTCCAGATGCAGGTCGATGTGTGCTCCAGCTGCGAATTCAGGCAGTTCACCACCCTCCGGGTCAACCAGTACGTAACTGCGAATCTCTTCGGTTTCAGACTTGATCGAGTCGACCTGAACCTTGAACTTCTTCATTGGTGACATACCGGTAGAGCAGGAGTTGTGAATGGACAAAAGAAACAGTCAATACGTTAATCGCAAGCCATCATCAACCCAATCGCGTTCTCTTGCGTATCAATGCTCAAAGCCATCAACAAAATGTTGTCCCGGTAAAACAGGCTCACCGGCGAAGTCAAGCAGCATACCTATGGTATGCCTGAGAGTCGGCGCGCAAGGGCTCTGGACCTGGTTGAGAAACAGACCATAGTTGTTGACGAACCTCGAATTGACCGGTTTCAGGCCGTCTGCGATCTCGCCAATCTTCATATACCGCACGCTTGTCATAGTTCCATCCTGCAGGTTTGTGGAATCCGGTAGAAAAATCGCCTGTTTGTTCGCCGGCGACAAATCAAGTGTGTTGATCTGAATGCGAAAAACTGAAATTTCGCCAATTATACAGCGACAATATAATGCACACGACGGGTGTCCACACACAGACAAATCGCTTAGGAAAGGAGCCGTAAGCCATTAATTGCCGGTGTAGTTTTGCTGGAAGTGTCAAGGTGATCAGTACGCAATTTGGGGACATTCTTGCGCTCGTGCTTCATAATGGTGACTGCTTCAGGTTGAATCGATCGAGTTCCGAAAATGTCTTCTGCATCCAATAGCCGCGCCTACTCTGACAATGGAGTCGAACTCGCCCTATCTGGGATTAGGGTGTTGGAGTTCTGTCAGATTGCGGCCGGTCCCTTTTGTGGAATGTTGCTGAGCGACATGGGAGCTGATGTCGTCAAAGTCGAACCGCCATCCGGTGATGCGATGCGGCAATGGCCTCCCGTGACGGATGGCTTCAGTGAGAATTTCTCGTCGGTAAACCGAAACAAACGCTCGATCGCGCTGAACCTGAAGTCAGAAGAGCACTTGGAAGTCGCGTTGCAACTCATTGCCAAGGCAGATGTCTTGGTGGAGAATAACCGACCCGGTGTGATGGATCGGCTTGGACTTGGATACTCATCGATTGCGCAGCTGAATTCCTCATTGATTTACTGTTCAATCTCGGCTTTTGGCCAAACCGGGCCGCGGTCACAGGAAGGTGCATTTGATGTCACCATGCAGGGCATATCCGGCATCATGAGTGTTACCGGCGAAGAGGGCAGACCACCGGTCAAGTGCGGCGTTCCGCTGAGTGATTTTGCCACCGGGCTCTATGCTGCTTTCCATATCACCTCAGCATTGTTCGAGCGGCGTTCGACGGGCAAAGGGGTTCATATCGACGCTTCTATGCTGGGTTGCAGTCTGGGCATCGCGCCACTGCAGGTGAGCGAGTATTTTGGAACTGGAAACAACCCCAAACGATTGGATTCACGCCATCCTCGAAACGCGCCGTATCAGGCATTCAAAGCCTCCGACGGTTATTTCGTCCTGGCCGCGGGCAATCAGAAACTGTATGAAACAGTATGCAGTGTCATCGATCGGCCTGACCTGGTCAACGATCCGAGATTCACGACCACAGCAAAACGGGCGGAAAATCAATCCGCCTTGACCGAAGTCCTTGAGAGTCAGTTCTCGTCCGGCTCCGCCGATTTATGGTACAAACGCTTCAGGGATGCTGGCGTACCGTCTGCTCCGATCAATAGTTATGGCGAGGCTTTGCAGGACCCTCAGGTATTGGATCAGGGATGGATACAGCCACTGGAACTTCCCAACTCGAGGCCAACCAGGACATTTGCCCATCCGGTGATGATCTCAGACCGCAATCTGCCTATACGCAGACGCCCACCTTTGCTCAATGAGCACTACGATGAGATCCTTGAGGAAATCGGTTACGTCAACAATGAAGACGCATGACCTTCCGCATTGCGGGACTGCGGAATCTTCGGAATTAATTCCTTGAACATGCCCCTGTCAATTGGCCTGATGGACTTTGGTAATCGAAAATGTCACTGACCGACTCCGATCTGCATGAATTGGCCGCCAGAATCAAGAGCTGGGGACAGGAACTCGGTTTTCAACAGGTTGGAATTACAGACACTGACCTGTTTCAGGCTGAGAACCAACTCAATGACTGGCTGAACCGGGGCATGCATGGTGAACTGCATTACATGGCGAAGCATGGATCGAGAAGAACCAGACCGGGAGACCTGATCGATGGAACTGTTCGAATCATTTCCGTTCGGCTGGACTACTTCCCGCCGAGATCGAAGGCCATTCGCGAAGTCCTGGATGATTCGGTGATGGCATTTGTCTCTCGCTACGCAACAGGACGTGACTACCACAAACTGATGCGTAAACGGCTTGAGAAACTCGCCCGGCAGATCCGTGATGAAGTCGGGCAGTTCAGCTATCGGGCATTTGCCGACAGTGCGCCGGTCATGGAAAAGCCCATTGCACAGAAAGCAGGACTCGGCTGGATCGGCAAGCACTCGAACCTTCTCAATCGACGCGCCGGGTCGTGGTTTTTTCTGGGAGAACTCTACACTGATTTACCGTTGCCTGTCGACTTGCCGGAAGCAGACCACTGCGGCTCCTGTACGGCTTGCATTACCGTGTGCCCGACAGATGCGATAGTAGAACCGTATGTCGTTGACGCCCGGCGGTGCATTTCCTATCTGACAATAGAATATAAGGGAGCGATTCCACTGGAGCTCAGACATCAGATAGGCAACAGGATATTTGGATGTGATGATTGTCAGGTGGTGTGTCCATGGAATCGATTTTCCTGCGATTCAGATGAACCTGGATTTGAAGTGAGAAATCAATTGGACTCAACAACATTGTGCGCCGTATTCAGTTGGACGGAAGAGGAGTTCCTGCAGAAAACGGAGGGATCCGCCATACGCCGTGTCGGCTACGAGCATTGGCTCAGAAACATAGCGGTTGCACTCGGCAACGCGCAGTCGACACCTGAAATCATCAAATCACTGCGAAACCGAAAAGACGATGCTTCAGAGTTGGTACGGGAACACGTGAAATGGGCGCTTGAGAGGCATGCGGCGTGCATCTCGTAGTTGCAATGCGTTGTCTGACGATCAACAGTGAGAAAATTTGCGGAATCGCAACAATAGTAGAATAATAGGGAAATGGACGCTGTTTGAGTGGTTCGGGAGCAAGTCTGCCTGCTAGCGTAGCGGGTGACACACCCTCGAGGGAATCACAGTTTGAAATGATTTTGAATGCTCGTTAGAGTCTGAATATATAGGATAGAGGAAATGAAAAAAATATTATTTGCGATTATGGTCAGCAGTTTTCTGGTTGCGCCCAATGCGTATTCAGCAACGGTAAAGCTGGGATTTGTTACGACGCTCAGTACTCCGGCTGCTGTCATAGGTAATGACATGAGAGACGCTGTCGAACTGGCTCTGGAGCATATCGACGGCAAGATGGGCCCGGTGGATGTCGAGGTCGTCTATGGCGATGATGAGTTCAATCCCCAGAAAGGGAAGCAAGCGACGGAGCGGTTGGTCTCCCAAGATAAGGTGGACATTGTATTTGGATATATCTGGTCCCACGTGTTGCTTGCTTCTGCAACCACAGTATTGGATGCAGGAAAGATCCTGATCAGTGCCAATGCAGGTCCGTCACAGTTGGCTGGCAAGGGGTGTCACGAGAACTTTTTCAACATCTCATGGCAGAATGACCAGACACCTATGGCAATGGGTGAGGTATTGAATCAGCGTGGCGTGAATTCCTTGTATGTTATCGCTCCGCTTTATGCCGCGGGAAAGAATATGGTCGCTGGCGTCAAGAGAACTTTCAAGGGCGAATTTGTCGGCACCGACATGACCAAGTGGCCGGACCAGATTGACTGGTCATCCGAGCTTTCCAAGGTCAAGGCTGCGAATCCGGATGCAGTGTTTATCTTCTACCCGGGCAAGCATGGACCGGCGTTCATCAAGCAGTATGAACAATCGGGACTTGCCGGGAAGGTTGATCTTTATACTGTGTTTACTATCGATTCGATCAGTTTGCCAAGATTTCAGGATGCTGGTATGAACGGGGTTGTCGGGACCACGATGACGCAATTCTGGGCACCTGATCTCGATAATGCCGCCAACAAGAAATTTGTCGATGGCTTCAAGGCGAAGTACGGTAAATATCCGAGTTTCTACGCTGCCCAAAGTTATGACGCAATCATGTATATCAAGAGTGCTGTCGAAGCTGTCGGCGGAGACATGAGCAATGTCGACGGATTGAGAGCCGCGCTGGAAAAGGCAGACTATGACTCAGTCAGAGGAAAGTTTACGATGGGCCCGAATCACTTCCCGATTCAGAATTTCTATAGTCGTGAAGTGGTTGCGGATGAAGATGGCGTATGGACGACATCAGTTCGCGAAAAAGTTCTGACCATGCATCAGGACGTTTACGCAGGCGAGTGCAAAATGTAAGTTTTCTCAAGATGTTCCAGTCCGGAATTCTGGTGTTGCTGAATTCATTGGTCCGCGAATATCTGCACGCAACATGCAACGATAACTGCAAGGCTTGATTATCAAGCCTTGCAGTTTCTTGTAAGGTCTGTAAGAATCTGAAATCACTTGGGAGATCACAGGCCGAAAACCATCAATGATCGCAGACAGTCAGGTAATTTAAGTGGAGTGGGCACTGCTGATTGAACAAGTCCTGAATGGTGTTCAGTTCGGCGTGTTGCTGTTTCTGCTCGCCGCAGGTCTGACTCTGACCTTTGGCATCATGGATCTTGTCAATCTTGCACATGGTTCCATGTATATGCTGGGTGCGTTCTTCGGGGCGACCATAATTTTATGGACCGGTTCTTTCGTGCTCGCACTTGTTCTTGCAGTCCCGATCGTTGCAGGTATCGGAATTCTTACAGAAATATCGACGCTGAGAACCCTGTACCAGCGTCATCATCTGGATCAGGTGCTGGCAACGTTCGGCCTGATTCTTTTTTTTAACGAACTCGTTCAGATTGTCTGGCCGCTGGATGGACTGACTGCGCCATTTCCCGAATATCTGTCCTCGACAGTGCCGCTGCCGTTTGGAATCGAGTATTCGCCTTATCGTCTGATGATCATCGGAGCAGGATTCGCGCTGGCGGTCGCAATGTGGTTGCTCGTGACTAGAACCCGACTGGGCATGTTGATACGGGCAGGTGCCGCGGACCGGGAAATGGTTTATGCGCTTGGGATCAACATTCGTCTTTTGTTTACTTTGGTCTTTGGACTTGGAACTGCGCTCAGTGCCCTGGCCGGAGTTCTCATGGCACCGATTCTGGGTGCGAATTCGGGTATGGGCGAGCAGATCATAATTGTTGCATTTGTGGTCATTGTCATTGGCGGAATCGGCTCAATTCGCGGCAGCTTCATCGCGGCTCTCATAACTGGATTGATCGATTCGTTGGGACGCTCATTTCTGGATGTCATACTGGCACTGTTCATTCCGATCAATGCGGCCGAAGCTGCCGCACCGGCAATCTCATCGATGCTGATCTACATATTCATGGCCGGCATACTGTTCTTCAGACCCACTGGATTGTTCGGCAAGCAACCGAACTGATGTCGCAGGGCAATGCTTGACACGAACGCATTATTCACTCGGCGGGGAGTCGCCGGAGTCCTTGTAGTCGGGACATGCATGTTCGTACCGATTGTTGCAACGGTCATTGATGAGCCCTACTATATGAACCTCTTCGCCCGTCTGATGATCTGGGCAATCGCGGCGATCAGTCTGAATCTGATTCTTGGCTATGGCGGGCTGATCAGCTTCGGTCACGCGTTGTATCTGGGAATCGGTGCGTACGCGGTTGGCATCTGTTCATACTACGATATCAACAACATCTTCATTCAGGTTCCCATCGCGCTGGGCGTCGCAACAATCGTTTCATTTGTATTTGGGGGAATCAGCTTGCGAACGCGCGGTGTGTACTTCATTATGATCACGATGGCACTTACGCAGATGATCTACTATCTGTCTATCAGCATTGAGGAGTACGGCAGTGACGACGGTTTGATCATTTATGTGCGAAGCGAGTTCGGGACAAATCTCATCAATCTCGACAATCCATTTCATCGCTACTACCTGATATTCGCTGTGATGGTGGGCTGTTTATATTTCTCTTATCGTCTCATTCATTCGAGATTCGGATACGTCATACGCGGAGCGAGATCGAATGAGCTTCGAATGGAAGTGATCGGACACCCGACTTTCCGATATAGGTTGGTGTGTTTCATGATTGCTGGGCTGATGTGCACGATCGCTGGCGTGCTGAGTGCAAACGTAGAGAAATTTGTCAGTCCGGATGTGATGCATTGGACCCGCTCCGGTGAACTGATATTCATGGTTGTACTGGGCGGCATGGCAAGCATTATGGGTCCGCTGACAGGGGCAATGGTGTTCTGGCTGATTTCTGAGGTTCTTGCCCGATTCACGGAGCATTGGCACATCATTTTCGGTCCGTTTCTGATTCTCGTGGTCTTATTGTCGCCGCGCGGTATAGACGGATTGCTGAGTGGACGGAGTTCCGGCCGTGGCTGACAACATACTGGTAACCAGAAAGCTCAACAAGCATTTCGGCGGAGTCAAGGCTGCTGACAATGTTGATCTTGGCATCGCTTGTGGAGAGCTTCATGCTCTGATCGGCCCGAACGGTGCAGGTAAGACCACCCTGATTTCACTCATTACCGGGATTCTCAAATGTGATTCAGGTGAGATTGCGTTTGACGGCAAACGGATTGATGACGTCAGCGCCCCATCCCGTTCACTTATGGGCCTTGCCCGATCATTTCAGGTGACGTCGATCTTGAAGGACTTTACGTGCCAGGAGAACGTCGCGCTTGCGATTCAGGCGCACCACGGACACAGCTTCAGATTTTGGAAACCAGTATCGTCTGAAGCGGATATTCAGGATAAGGCTGTTGAGGTACTTCAGTCGGTCGGGCTGCGAGGTCACTCGGATACCATTGCTGGAAATCTGGCTTATGGCGAACAACGACACCTGGAAATTGCGATCGCCTTGGCAACGAAGCCCAAGTTGCTGGTGCTTGACGAACCTCTGGCAGGAATGGGGAGGTCCGATTCCGCAACAATCCTCGAATTTCTGAAAAGTCTGAAACACAAATACACCATTTTGCTGATTGAACATGACATGGATGCTGTATTTGCCCTTGCAGATCGAATATCTGTCATGGTTTATGGCAAGCTCATCAAGAGTGATTCACCGGATAATGTTCGCAATGATGAATTTGTTCGGATGGCGTATCTGGGACACGATGACTAGCGATGCTCTCCGTTCGGAAAATCGACTCCTACTACGGGTCTACGCAGGTGCTCTTTGGAATGAGTATTGAGGTCAATGAAGGGGAGATCGTGACGTTGCTTGGTAGAAACGGGATGGGCAAGTCCACAACCATACGTTCCATCATGGGCTTGAATGAGACACGCAATGGCACGATTATCTTTCAGGATCAGGAGATTACGAACTGGCCTGCGTTCAGAATCGCGCAGGCTGGGCTGGCACTCGCGCCTGAGGGCAGACGAATATTTCCAAACTTGAATGTAGTGGAGAATCTGGTTGCGACCGCAAGCAATAAGAACGAACTCAATGATCCGTGGACTGTCGAAAAGATATTTACGTTGTTTCCTGCACTTGAAGCGCGAGCGCGCATCACCGGTAATCGGATTTCGGGCGGTGAGCAACAGATGCTGTCTATTGGCCGGGCGTTGATGACCAATCCTCGATTGTTGCTGCTCGACGAAGCGACAGAAGGGCTATCTCCATTGTTGAGGAACCAGATTTGGAGCAGTATTGTTCAGCTCAAGGATAATCGTCAGTCCATACTTCTGATCGACAAGAATCTGGAGTCGTTGTTGAGAATCGGCGACCGACACTACATTATTGAGAAAGGTCATGTTGTTTGGAATGGAGATTCCGGACAACTGGCTTCCGACGAGGAACTTCAACAGCGATATATCGGTCTCGGACAGACCTGAATGCGGGGAGAATCTACTGGATATTCCCGTCCAGCTTCATCTTGTTCAGGCGACGCTGGGCGGAAAAAGCGGAGCGACTGGCGGGAAATCGATTGAGAACCTCATTCAGGTATAACTGCGCTTCTTCGTAATTTCCCACTGCGTAGTAGATATACCCGATCTTCAGCAGGGCTTCATGAGCCCGCTGATAGTCAGGAAATTCTCTGGCGATGTAATGATAGATTTTTATCGCGTCCTCAAATTCCTTGGTAATGTAACTCGATTCGGCAATCCAAAACCAGGCATCGTCCACAAGATCGCTGGAGGGATAACTTTCGATAAATGCCTTGAATTTCGTTATCGCATCTTCGAAATCTCCAGCTTTCAGCGTTCGGAAAGCTGCATCATAGGCGTCACGCATTGCGTGAAGATCGGCGTCTGTAAGCGGCGGTTGAGGATCAATATCAATCGACGGCTGTGGCGCCTCAGATTCTTCCTGTATCTCAGTGCTCGTTTCGGGTGAAGTCGCGGGCTCTTCTGACTCTGGTTCAGTACTGGAAACGGCGTCAGTTTGCTGTGTTTCGTTTGCGGGGCGGGACTGAAGACGTTCGAACTTACGGAGTCTCAGGTCAAGGTCATCGTACAACTGTTTTTGACGCTCACGGGCTTTTTCAAGTTCGAATTCCAGAATATAGACCCGCTCCCTCAATCCGCCGACTTCCTGATTGAGTTGTTGGACTTGCGCTACGATCTGGGCTGACGCAGAGTCTGCGGTCTGATTTGCCGGGGCATCACTGACAGTGACGTCTGTTGCCGCTACCGTCGATGAAGTCTCAACCGGCTCACAGCCGGAAACCAATACAGCCACTGTGATCAAGGTAAAGGTCTTCTTAGCTGTCTTTATCCGCATGCCGCTGTCTTGTTTTGACACCACCAAAAAACACTTGACAGAATCAATGACGTGAAAAGGAATAGTAGAAACTCATTCAATGCTAATTTTACGAAACTTTTTAAGATTCAGGTTTGCTTAATTTCCAGTGAGAATCCAATTGATCGAATACGGTACCCAAGTGTGTTGCTGCAGCTTAGTAGTCAAATTCAACACGTCGATTCAGGCGCCATGCTGATTCGTCCGCGCCCATTGCGGCTGGACGCTCCTCACCGAAGGAAAACACAGAGATTCTTAAAGCGTCGACTCCATATTCCTGAAAGAAACTACTGACCGCGGCGGCGCGTTGATCGCCCAGTGCAAGATTGTACTCCCGGGTTCCCCGTTCGTCCGCATGTCCGAAGATTGTCAGGTTGGCATCGGAATTTTCCAGCAACACTTCAGCATGGGCTTGGATAATGATCTGAGCTTCCTCACTGACTATGGACTCGTCATAGTTGAAGTAAACCGTTCGCTGGCTCAACGGGTCAACCGCTTGATCACCGTCTGCCTCGGAAGATTCATCAATGTTGAACCCAACTGCCTCATCGGAATCAGAAATTCCGCCGACTACATCTTCGGAAACGCCATCAGAAGAGCCCGGAGCGTCGGAAGTGGATCCGACCGAATCCGCATCCTTCGCGCAACCTGCAAGTAAAGCCAAGGAAAAAACTGCGATTGCTGTGAAAGCTAAATTTCGTTTCATTTTTGAATCAACTCCAAATTTGTACCCATAGTGGTTTAATTATCCGAACCCCAAGCAACCTGTTTGACTGCTCCGTCAATAACCTTGATCCGTGACCGCACCCCACCGTCCGGTGACAGAATCCCGATATGTCGATCACGTCCCTCAACGATATACATCAGCAGTTCCCCATTCGGTGAGAAAACAGCCGAGTCGTCAATAGAGGTTGAGGAAACAACCGAAACGGTCTTGGTTTCAACATCAAGAATTCCGACCTGGTTACCTTTGCCTTGATCGGTGATCAGAATCAGTTGTTTGCCGGACGGCGAATAACTCGCTTGGGAATTCGATTTTCCGTAAATCGTCATTCGTTCAATTGTCTGATTTTCTTTTGCCCGAACTCGGTATATTTGTGCACCTTTTCCGCGATTTGAGGTAAAGACAATGTAATCGGAGTCCGGCGACCATGCAGGTTCTGTATCGATTCGACGGTGTGATGTCAATCGGATTATCTCACCACTGGCGAATGTATAGACAAAAATATCGGAGTTACCTTCAATCGAATTTGTAAATGCAAGCCTGCTTCCATCAGGTGACCAACTTGGCGACCGGTTTTGTCCTTCGATATTGGCAACAACTCGTCTATCACCACTTGAAACATCCTGAATCCATATTTTGGACTGATCCCTGTCAAGTATCGAATAGGCAATCATATTTGAATTCGGGGACCAGCTGGGAGAGAGAATGGGATTTTCGGATTTGAGGATAGTGGTCGCGTTGAAACCGTCATAATCAGAAACGACGAGTTTATGTTCTGGCTTTCCTTCCGAAGATACCGACGCAACCGAATACGCTATTTTGGTATTGAAGGAGCTTTTGGCTCCGGTTACCCTTTGATACACTTCATTCGCGATGTGGTGCATCACTTTCCTATCATTGTCGGCAGTAATTAGAAATTGGCTGCCAAAAATCAGCTTTTCATTGAAAACATTGAACAGCCGGGCTTCGGTTCGAAAAATACCTTCTTCGATTCGTTGAAGAGAACCGATGACCAAATAATCCACGCCGATCAGCTGCCAGTCGGCGAAAACCACATCCTCGACAATTGTGGGAGTCTGTAGGAAACTTTCAAGTTCTTTCACTTCGAAGCGGCCGGTTCTTGATAGATCGCTGCGGATGACCTCATCGAGGTCAAATTCCTGATCAATGCCTTCGGGCAATCCAAAGGGAACTATCGCGATGGGAATCCCGCGTTTGACACCTTCATCGATCTCAATCGTAACGACAGCATTGGCATGTGTGCCTGCCATCAGCACAATTGCCATCAACAGGAACTTGCTCGCAAATTTAGGCATGATTAACTGGATGGATGGGAAAATGTAAACTGAAACTCTTTAATGAAATTATAGAACTCCGGATCTGGTGGAATGGGGAGGGGTGACGCTTTTAGGATTGCAATTGTAACTGAACGGTCAAACTCACTTGAACCGCTGGAGTGCGTCACGGTCGCCGACTCTACTCCGCCTGACGTGCTGATTTTGACCATTACCGTCGTTCTTAAAAATTCTGAACCGTCCAGTATTGTCCATTGTTGCGCCACTTTATTGCGAATCGCTGGAATGTATTTACTGAATTCCGACAAAGCTTTCCGTCTGAGTCGCTCTTCTTCCAGCGTTTTTCTTTGAGCTTCCTGAATTCTCGCCAGCTCGTCGAGCCTGGCCTGTTCCTCAAGCTCGCGCTGATTCCTTTCAATCGTCGCCAACCGCTCTTTCTCTTTCAGTTCGAGAGCTGCCTGTCTTTTTGCTTCCTCTGCTTTCTCTCTCTCAATCTCGGCCTGCCTTTGCTTTTCGTCCTCTTGTAATTTTTTTGCCGCTAGTTTTCTTTCTTCTTCCTGACGAGCTTCCTCCTGACGCAAGGTTTCAGCCTGCAGCCGTTCTTGTTTCTCAATCTCCAGCCGCTCCAGTTCTTCATTGAGTCTGGCTTTTTTCTTGCGAAGAGTTTCGAGTTCTTCAGCCTGTTGCTGTTGATTCGCCAATTCCTGATTCCGAAGCTCTTCAGCCGCTTGTTCCTGTTCCTGCTTTTCCTGTTCGAGTTTCTTTAGTTCAGCCTGCATCTGCGATTGTTCTTCTTCGATAGCAGTCAGATCTTCCCGCTTTTGTTTTTTTGCGTCCTCCAGTTTCCGTATTTCATCTTCCTGTGCCTGGCGGGCCTGTTCAGCAGCCTGAATACGTTCCTCCTCGGCGGCGCGGCGAGATTCAATCAGTGCGAGTTGCTGTTCAGCCTCCTGCTGCTCCCGAAGCGTCTGTTGAAGTTTTTTTTCCTGATCGAGTTTCCTGAGTTGTTCCGCTTCCTCCTTTTGCCTGATCAGTTCAAGTTCCGCATTGATCGCGTCTTCCGTAATCGCCCGGGCATGTATTGGCTGCACGTCGGCAGAATTGGATCCGGTATCCAGAACATTTTCAAAAACCAAGTTGATACCTACAGCCAAGACAATGGCAGCATGAACGCATACAGCCAGCAATACCGACTTGAATCCGAATGATTTTTGCGTTCCGTCGGGCACTGAATTCAAGGCTGCTTTGGATTCTTGGTCACCAACCCCACATCATCAACACCGGCGACTTGAAGGGCCACCATCGCTTGCACAACAGCGTCAAAATTGACATTTGCGTCACCTCGTACGAGAAAGGAAGTCGCGGAATTTGACCTCAGGACCGCAGCTGCCTTCACACTTAACTCCTGCAAAGTTACGGGATCCTCATTATCTTGATTGACATAGTACTCGCCGTCGACGTTGACGTGAACAACGAACGGAATGCTGTCTTCCGATTGAATTGGCTTGGCGGTCGCTTGAGGAAGCTCAATCTTCACACCCTCTGTGAGCAAAGGAGCTGTGACCATGAAAATCACAAGCAGCACAAGCATTACATCAATATATGGAACGACATTGATTTCGTTCATCTGCTTATGCCTGCTGTGTCTGCGTGTTGACTTCATGGAATCGTCTATTTGATTGCGTATTGTCGGTTGACGATACTTAAGAACTCGTCAGTGAACGTTTCATATCGAGAAAGCAATCGATCTGCCTCGTGGGAAAATCGATTGTAGGCGATAACCGCGGGGATCGCTGCGAACAACCCCATTGCGGTTGCTATCAGCGCTTCGGCGATACCAGGAGCGACAGCTGCGATCGTCGTAGTTTGCATGGTTCCAAGCGCACGGAAGGAGTTCATGATTCCCCACACTGTACCGAACAGGCCGATGTAGGGACTGGTCGATCCGACGGTCGCCAGAAACGAGAGGTTGGAATTGACCTTGTCTTCGGCTCTGTTCAACGCGACTCGCATCGAGCGTTGAACCCCATCGACAATTTCGGATCGGTCTATATTGCTTCTGGTCAACAGCCGACTCAGTTCCCGATAGCCTTCCATGAAAACTTCCGCAATGGACCCCGAATCCTTGCTTCGTTCGTCCCACTCATAATACAGTGAGCTGAGGTCCCCGACTGACCAGAAATTGCCTTCAAATTCATCGGCCGCCTGGACCCAATACTTGAGTGTGAACCACTTGTAGAAGATCATTGACCAAGACACCAGTGATGCAAGTACTAAAACAGCCATCACTAACTGCACCAGCAAACTGGCGTTGCTGATCAGGTCGATGAAGGAAAGCGTGGTTCCGGTTGGTACCAGTTCGATTGAATTTTCCATTAAAGTTGTATCCTTTTTACCAAATCTGTGGGGATTCTGCAGACCCCGAATCGTATGGCATCAATGCAGGCAATTCGAAAACTCCCGCGCACCAGCGTCTGTTGATCGTTCACCACCTTTTGAAGTATGTCCATACTCGCGCCGCGAATGCGTTCAGGCGTGACAGTTACTTCCAAGATATTTCCCAATCGGGCGGGTTTAACGAATTCCATGGTTACCGAACGGACTGCAAAAATCACACCCCATCGATCTGCCGGTTGTTGAGGCAGGCATCCAAGACTTGCCAGCCACTCGGTTCTTGCTCGTTCCATGAACTTGAGGTAATTTGCGTGATAGACAACCCCGGCAGCATCTGTATCTTCGTAATAGACGCGGAATTTCGAAACAAAATCCGTACAAGACATTTAAGCAATGTTCCGACTCAATTACTATCAACTTTATTATAAGTTTTCTGCTCATCTACAACAGTGAATCCTGTTGCCCGGATGCTCCGATATGTTGCCTGGCTTTCGGTGTGGCGACCCTTCCGCGGGAGGTGCGCTGGATGAATCCCTGTTGAAGCAGATAAGGCTCGATCGTATCTTCGATGGTGCCTCGTTCCTCGCTGATCGCTGCCGAAAGTGTCTCCACACCGGTCGGACCGCCCTGAAAATGCTCGACCAGTACCTGCAGATATTTTCGATCCAGCACATCGAGTCCCGAATGATCGACTTCCAGCATATCTAATGCGGCGCTCGCAGTTGCCTGATCAATCATTCCACTTCCTTCGACTTCAGCGAAGTCACGCACTCTACGCAACAGCCTGTTAGCGATCCGGGGTGTTCCACGGGACCGTTCGGCAATCGCTGCGATTCCACTTTGGTCGGCCTTCAATTGAAGGATTTGCGAAGAGCGTTCAATGACTTTTCCGATGTCGTCCAGCCCATAGTAGTCCAGTCGCTGGACAATTCCGAAGCGATCGCGCAACGGTGATGTCAGCAATCCGGTTCGGGTAGTCGCACCGACCAGGGTAAAGGGTTGCAGTTTCAGCTGGATGGATTTAGCGGCCGGTCCTTGACCAATAATGATGTCTATAGAGTAATCCTCCATGGCAGGATACAGCACCTCTTCCACAACGGGAGTCAGTCGATGTATCTCGTCCACAAACAATACTGATCCTTTCTGAAGTCGAGTCAGCAGTGCGGCGACATCACCCTTGTGTTCCAGTGCAGGTCCGGAAGTTTGTACCACGTCGACTTCCAGTTCATTTGCAATAATATAAGCCAGCGTTGTCTTTCCCAATCCGGGCGGACCGAACAGCAGCACGTGATCAAGCGCCTCAGATCGTTTCAGTGTCGCTTCGATGAATATGGACAGTTGTCGTTTGGTCTTGGACTGCCCGATGAATTCGTCAAGACGTCTCGGGCGAAGGCTGCGGTCAAATTCCCCTTCGAACGCATCCGTCTCGACCGGTGTGACTGTGCGGATAACGTCGCTCATGACGCAACCGCACTGAGTGCGGACAGAGCTTCGCGGATCAGCTCTTCGGTTGAGGTCGCATCAGTTGATTCGCGTGCCGCCATTATGGCTTGACGGGCATCCCGGTTCGAATATCCAAGTTCTACAAGTGCCTCGATTGCTTCTCGGACTGCATTGCCTGCTCTCAGCTCACCGTCTACGGTGACGTCCTCGATGGCGAACTGCTTGATTTTATCACGCAACTCGATCAGTAATTTCTCAGCTGTTTTCGCTCCGATTCCCGGCACCTTCTCAAGCGGTTTGGTGTCACCCAACTGAACACAGGTCACCACTTCAGCGATGTTCAGGTCGCTGAGTATTGCCAGACCAATCCGCGGCCCCACATTGGAAATCGTGATCAGGACTCTGAACAATTCCCGGTCTGAAACGCTGCTGAATCCGAACAACGCCTGTGTATCCTCTCGAACATGCAGATGGGTGTATATGTCCGCTCGCTCGCCTTCTGCTGGAAAATTCTGGAATTCGGATACCGGCATGTGCACTTCGTAACCGACTCCGTTGACATCCAGAAGGACATAAGGGGGCTTGATCTGTCGAATCAATCCCGATAGGTAACCAATCACACCATCATACCTACGATCAATGTCCTGATGCGGTTGCCCGGCGGATCGATTTTCTCTCGGATTCGAACGGGATGTAATGATAGTGAGCCAACGCAGCGGCCAGGGCGTCTGCCTCGTCTTGCCCGAGTTGCTTGTCGATCATCAACAGCATGCTTACCATATATTGAACCTGCTCCTTGTCCGCTCCTCCGTACCCGGTTATTGTCTTTTTGATTTCGCGCGGCGTATACTCATAGAGTTTGATCTTGCTGGCCATGCAGGCACAGATCGCTGCTCCTCGCGCATGCCCCAGCTTGAGTGCGGACCCCGGGTTGACTGAGACGAAGATCTGTTCCACTACAGCGACGTCAGGGTTATGGCGGTTGATAATGTCAGAAACGCGGTGGTAGATCTCGTCCAGCCTTTCAGGTAACGAGCCTGAGACTGTTTTGATACACCCGCTGTCGATGTGTCTGACCGTTCCGACAGAGGTTTCAATAACACCGTATCCAGTTATTCTTGAACCTGGATCAATTCCTAAAATTCTCATAATTCCGCTTGGGAGAAAAATTCGGCATTGGTATACACATCCTGTACATCATCTAGATCCTCAATTGCATTGATCAGATTAAGCACCCGATCCACCATTTCCTCACCGATTTCCTGGGACGCCGAAGCGCGCTGTTCGATACCCGCCTCTTCGTATGAAATATCGGCTTCGTCCAGTGCCTTGACGACATCGATGAAGAACTCAACCGGCGTGGACACCATAATTGAGCCGTCATCCAGTACATCGATATCGTCGGCGCCGGCGGATATCGCCACATCCATGATTTGTTCCTCGTCGCTGTCACTTAGGAACTGGATCAGGCCAACACGGTTGAACAGGTAGGAAACCGAGCCTTCAGTTCCGAGGTTTCCACCATGTTTGGTGAGCGCGTGCCGTACTTCGCTCACCGTTCGGTTCCGGTTATCGGTCGAGCATTCAATCAGCATAGCTACGCCACCGGGACCGTAGCCCTCGTAGATGACGTCCTGATATCCATCGCCGCCAGATTCACCGGACCCTCTCTGGACTGCGCGATTGATGACATCGCGACCCATATTCGCAGCCAATGCCTTGTCGATTGCCGAGCGCAATCGAGGATTGCTGTCCGGGTCGGGATTGCCGGTCCGAGTGGCAACTGTGATTTCTCTGATAAGTTTCGAGAATAGTTTCCCGCGACGACTGTCCTGGGCGGCCTTCCGAAACCGGATGTTTGCCCATTTGCTATGTCCGGCCATTAGAAACTTGAGTTGATATTTTTTCTGTTATTTTAACACTTTCCAATAGGTTGAAATGTGCAAAATCAATGGTTAAACGGTTTTTGACGGTGATTTCGCCAACGATGTCGACCGTCTGTTCGAGTTCCTGCGGTGAAGTGACTGAATTTGGCATTTCTACCCGAACTTGGGCTTCGCGAATCCAACAAGCCGTAGGGTTTGCGGTGCTTTCAATCGAGGTGAAACGAAGATGACTTCGAATCACAATGCACCCAAGGGTCCATCGACGGTTTGAATAAAGCCGTCTTTCACGGCAAAAATTCCGGCTTAAGCAAACGTCCCCAGTCGTCATCGAAAGGATGAACTTTTGATGCCTTGTCCTCGCCGCGGTAAATTGGACGACTTTCGTTGGCCCACTTGAACAATGACCCTTCCAGGTTGAACACGTTGGAGTAGCCTCGTCGATTGAGAATGGCTGCGATATGCGATGATCGGTAACCGACCGAGCAATACACCACTACGAGATCATCGGGTTTCTGATTCTCAAGCAATTCAATTGCGTCAGTTGCATTCGGCGCAAGGACTGCTCCTTGAATATGACTTACTTCGAATTCCTGTGGTTCCCGCGTATCGAGTATTGTGATTCCGGGTTGGTCCGCGAGCAGTTGGGCCAGATCATCGGTTGATATGTGCTGCACATTCGGATAGTGGTCGCGAACAAAACGCAAGGTATCGGTCCACAGTTCCTCCCGGACGGGTGAATCTGCGGATACAGTCGGAACAAGAATTGCCAGTCCCAGCACGAAGGACCAGATCATGCCAATCAACACACGCTTGTGATTGGCTGCGATGAATCTGAATAACGAAACTGTTGCTGTCATGTTCTTGCCGGTCAATTGACAATGGCGCAGTGCGGTCAACCGTTACCTGTGATATGACTGATACCAGTGAACGAATCTCTCCATCCCGTCTTCCAGGCAGACAGCGGGCGAATATCCAAGGTTTTCGGTGGTCAGTTTGATGTCAGCATAAGTTGCGAGCATTTCGCCTCGTGGCCCTGCTTCGTATATCTTTTCTGCCTTCATACCGAGGTAGTGCTCCAGTAGGGATACCATTTTCTCCAACGGTTCGGTGGTACCCGCCCCCAGATTGTACGCTTGAATTGGCACCGACTGCGAGTCCTGAGACGGTGGGTTGTCCAATGCAGCCACGGTTCCTGAAACAATATCGTCGATATACGTGAAATCACGATGCATATTACCGAAATTGAACAGTCGGATTGGTGTTGAATTCGTAATCGCATTCGAGAACAGATAGTAAGACATATCAGGGCGTCCCCATGGTCCGTATACGGTGAAGTATCGAAGAGCTGACTGCGGCAAGTTGAAGTTGTCGGCATATACATGACTGATCAGCTCGTCCGCGGCTTTTGTGGCGGCATAGATTGAGACCGGTCGATCCACGCGATTCTCGACTGAGAAGGGCAGTTTGTCGTGCTGTGAGTAAATACTGCTCGAGCTTGCGAAAACCAGATGCTCGAAGTTTTCGCTGAGGCGACACAATTGAAGAATATTGGCATGCCCGACAACGTTGCTATTAATCACTTGCAGGGGGTACTGCTGCGAATAACGAACCCCGGCATTGGCTGCCAGGTGCAATACCTTCGGAAATGGCCCCTGTGTGCGGAATATGTTCTCAAGTTGCTGCAAATCACCGATGTTAGCCGCTTCGAACCTGAAGTTTCTGAACTTTTTGAGTTGCGACAATCGGGCGTGCTTCAACTGGACATCATAGTAATCGTTCACGTTGTCCAGTCCAACAACCTCATCACCACGCTCCAAAAGCGCCAAGGATGTCGAGAAGCCGATGAAGCCCGCAGCTCCGGTTACAAGAATTCTCACTTTTCAGTTTATCGGGTATCCGACAGTACAGAAGATCGCCACACGTGCAGTCGATCTCAAATATATACCGAATAGTACGGGGTGACAGGCAGAAAATCGTTTTCCGATATTCGGGATTTGGCAGTCAGAAACCATCAGCCAGGACATATTGAATTGTCTTTTGCACAATACTTGACGGTCTTCATTGGGACGTGGTTACCTGAAGGTGGAATCCTGCCTGATGCAGGTACTGCTTTTCTCGCTCCAGATCGGCCTTGGTCAGTGGGTGGCGGTTTAACCAGTCATCTGGAAATGCCAAGTGGATCCTTTTCTTTTTTGCCAAGCATCGGACTGACAGTCCGCTGCGGTCTGTGCGCGGACGATGGAGGAGTACCGCCAGCCTCAGGATGATGCACAGTCTTTTCAGCGTCTTGACTTGCAAATGCGTTGCGGTTGCGGAGAACTCCACTGGGAAATTACGACGGTGGCCGCCGACCAATATGGCAAGTACCGCCTGTTCAGGCTTGGAGAAGCCGGCCATATCTGAAAATTGCAGGAGGTAGGCGCCATGCTGGTGATACTTGGCATGTGCAATTGACAATCCAATTTCGTGCAGCGTTGCCGCCCAACTGAGCAGGCTCCTCGCTGCGGTGGTGTTGGCAAACCAGTCGCTCTCCACCTGGTCATACACATTAAGGGCGAGTTTCCGTACCCGCATTGCATGCGTTTCGTCGATTGACCAATGCGATGCAAGCGACCTTACTGTTCGCTGTCGGGCATCGTCGTTTCGCAATCGTCCGAGAAGGTCGTACATCACTCCTTCGCGTAGGGCAAGATCCGAGATTTGCATGGACTGGATTCCCAACCATTCAAAAAGTGCGCAGAGTATGGCCAAACCGCCAGGCAGCACTTCGCAACGAATCGGTTCAAAGCCGAGCTGCACCAGTTCGGAGGTGTGTTTGCAGCGCAGGGTCTCCTGTCGGAGTCTGTGCAGCGAATCGATGTCGATGGTACCATCGCTCCATTGCAGGTGGCGCAGCGCTCCGCTCACGGCGTTGATGGTTCCGGAGCATCCCAGCACCTTGTCCCATCCATGATCTCGGAATTGTCTGTGAATTCCCCTGATTTCAAGCTGGGCGTCCAGTTCAGCCTGAAGCATGGCTTTCTCGCATATCCGATTATCGGGAAACCGGGCAACTGAAAGACTCACGCAGCCAATGTAAAGGCTGTCTGCCAGATGGGGGTCGTGGCCGGACCCCACTATGACTTCGGTACTTCCGCCCCCAATGTCAATGACCAGACGGTTGCTCTTGCTTTCTGACAATCCATAACAGACGGACTCGTAGATCAGCCGAGCTTCCTCTCGACCTGTGATCACGTCGATTGTGTGGCCCAGCGCTCTTTCCGCCTTTGGCAGGAAATCGGCAATATTGCGTGCTTTCCGAAATGTATTGGTACCAACCGCGCGAACATTGGTTGAGGGAATGTCGATCAGTCTCTGGCCGAATTGTCCGAGACAGTCCAGGGCTCGGGTTTGGGCATCGGCAGTCAAGTTTGAGTTGTTATCCAGACCGCCTCCCAGCCGCACGATGTCCTTGATTCGGTCGACGACGACGAGTCGTTCATTTTCCAATCTCGCTATAACGAGATGGAAGCTGTTTGATCCGAGATCGACAGCAGCGACAGACTCTGGGTCCTTCGCGCTGGGACTGGAAGTCACCGCATCGCTCACGCGGCGGCCAGTTTACGCAGGGAAGCCGGACTCATGAACCAGCGCAGGGTTCCAAAAGAATTGGCGGGGTTGCCTTCAAATGAGATCATGCACGCGCCGGCTTTTCCGAACTTCACACTTTGTGTGTGGCTGCGGGTGAACTGTTGCATGAGCCAGCTCATATCAGGTTCGTGTCCGACCAGTACCATGGTTCCTGTCTCATTGTTGAGCCAGCCCTGGAGTGTATGAAAACTGCACCCTGGAGTCAGAAGATCGGATATCTCAAGTTGAGGGCGTTTATTCTGTGGGATCGTTGCCAGGAACAGTTCCGCGGTTTGTCTGGCGCGGACATACGGACTGGTTACCACCCGCTGGACATTTTCGTCAAGCAGTTTGTACAGACCGGCGGCTGACAGTTTCATCTTGCTGATGCCGTCCTGTGTCAGCGGGCGCTGGGAATCCGGTGCGCCGTTGCTGCTCATATGAAATACGTATCGATCTTCAGCGATCGCGTGTCTTAGTAGTACTAGCCGCATGACTGATTCGGTAACTTGTTGACGAATTTCGGTGATTGGGATGTTGGGTGCCGACGATTATATATCGACGGAATTCACTCGAATCCGGTAGAGCAGGCTGTCAGTTCGTTCGAATATGGGTAAGAATTCGGATGGTATGCTGAAAATCCGGATCTGGTGGAATGGGCCGGTGCGAAGTTAGTGGTGTCGGTTTGAAGCGGGTGATGCGAGTGGAGGATGAACGGGAATCACTCGGAGTGAAAAAACATATTTAATAACAAATACTTACATGACAAAGTACAATTTAGGGCCAATAAATTGTACTAATTTTCAGCTTGCACAAGCCTTTTTTTTGGAAATTTCGACTAAATTCCCGTTCCTGGCAAGGCAAAATTCACCCGGAATTGACAATCATCGTGTCCATCCTGTTCAGTCAGAAATTACACTAATCGAATGGTGCCAGCATGTCAAGAAATTCCATCAGATTTCATTATAAACAATTGAAAATTGCAGGGGCAGAATTATTGCAGGTCCGGTTATCAGTTTTCGAGCCAAAGGAGCGACCGCTATGCAATAATCACGCTTCATGGAGCCAATATGACCGCGTGCCGAGACTCCTCAAAACCGCTTGAAGCCTAGAGCCCGCTTGGTTTTCGAGCTTTCGGCGAGGTTGACGGATTGGATGACAGAATGCCCGGACAGAGTTCAACACAGTCGACAGCCGATTACGGAATTGAGCATGATTTACTGGCGCTCGCGGAAATTTTGCCTTGGGCAAGCCATGTCGTTGTGTCGGTCCCGAAAAAGTTCGTCGATCGGCTCGTTTTACCGGTCTTGTCGCAATTTGACACAAAATTACCATTGTGTTGCAAGCGGATGACCGCACACCCCCTTCAAACCCGCCTTCTTCGGTCAGAATCCAGCATCGGGACAAGTCGCATCCAGTTTCGCTGCAACAGTACTACGTATGTAATGTATCAACCGCGGGAACCGACCATTGCCTTTTGACAGCAAGCTCACACTGGTCGACAGAAAGGGACGCAAATATCTCACCGCCGACGAACGCCAGCGGTTTCTCCACGCTGCGCGCCAGGCAGAACATCCCGAGGTGCAGACTCTCGCGTTGATGCTCACTTACACAGGCTGTCGGATTTCCGAGGCGCTTGAACTGCGGATGTGTGATATCGACCTTAATCGCTCAGTGGTCAATATCCAATCTCTCAAGCGCCGCTCGGAAGTGTGGCGCGAAGTGCCCATACCAAGCGAATTCGCCAGGGAACTGGAACTGACCCATCAGTTGCGCAGACACCAGGTCGCGGCTCGTACCCGAATCACCCGGCTATGGAATTTCTCGCGTTCCACTGCCTATCGAAAGATCACCGGCCTGATGGCGGCAGCGAATGTCTCCGGCACACAGGCCAGTCCCAAGGGTCTTCGCCACGCCTTCGGCATCGCCGCCGTCGAAGCCGGCGTGCCGTTGCCGACCATCGCCGCCGTGCTCGGCCATTCCAGTATCACGACAACCGCAATCTACACAACTGCTGTCGGCAAGGAGGCGAGGGAACTGCTGCAGAGAATGTGGTAGTCCCGGACATGCACACCAGGCCCGGAACTGAGTATCGGGCGAGCGACGCCATCGGCGCCGCCCGCCCGGCACTCACAACCCGGGTTCGGATCAACCACTTAGTTGTCGGACTCGCTCAGATGTCGGTCACGCTCAAAGTGTCGATCAGTTCCTTGACCCGAGACATCTCGGGATGTATGTACTTCATGGTCGTACGCACGTTGGTGTGCCCAAGCAGCATTTGCAACTCCTTGTACTTTCCCTGCGCGGCAAGCTCCGTCGCCATGGTATGGCGAAGACGGTGTGCGGAAATCTGAATGTCCGTCGCATAACCGACCCGCTTGAAGAAATTGGATACTGTCTGCGGCTCAAGCTTTCCCTCGGTTTTGTAGCGAGGGTTGAACAGGCCGACGTCGAACACAAATCGATCTTCGAAATCCAGAGCGTCGCCAATCTGCTTGAGCGTAAGCTCCTTCAGATACAGCAGGTCATTGGCAACCGGGCTCGGCAGCGGAATCTGCCAGGACCGGTTGGTCTTGCTGTACTTCGCTCTGAGTTCGATGATCCCTTCCTCAAAATCGATATCCTGCCACATAAGACCACAAATCTGGGTACGTCGCATTCCGGTATAGAAGAGCGTCCGTACCAGCAAAGACCATAGCCAGTGCGGCTTGAACGGACAGTCCTCGCTCTCCAGAAATTGCACAACTTTCCTGATTTCGTCCAATGACAAAGTTTTCGGCCTCTCAAAAGGAACTGGGGCATAGTGTATGGTGTAGTCTTTAGGATTCTTGATATATCCTTTTGCTACCGCATATTTCAGAATTATTCCGATATGCCTCAAGTAGCAGTTCCAGGTATTGGGACTGGTACCTCTTGCTTTCAGTTTTTCGCGCCACGCCACGAGACTATCTCCAGTCACCTGATTGACATCGGAGATTTTCATCTCCTTCTCAAAATGCCTGGCGATAAACTCGTAATTGATTCGACTCTGATCCGACAAGTCTTTTGCTTCGCCGTATTCACTTGCTATTGTTGATATTTTCTTCATGATTGATGAATCCTCTTTCGAAAAGCAAAATATTGTATACATTGTTCGACTCCAGCCGGCCAAGTCGAAGACAGAGACGATGCCAGCGGTCGAATTGCTCGGATCGACGCACTGTCACACGCCGAATCCACGCCGGCAGGTCATGACACCCGCAATATTCCAGAATCTGCCGAGCGACAGCGCCGCACATCTGCCATCCCCGCCATGCCGACACGCACCCGCGTCACCCTTCGCCGGCGATCCGGATCCAAGTGCGACCCAAGCCGCCTGGCGACATCAGCCACAGCGGACAAATCGATTGCAAGCCAGCGCATTGCGCCCCGTCAAGACCGCATTCGCCCCGAACAGTCACGTGTCTGCCCGGCAAAGTACTGTCTGAACCGAAGGTGTGAGGCGCCAGCCGCGATCCTCACTTGCCGGACCATCTGCTGCTGTCCTGGTTCAGGCTGCAGCCTAATTATTGGCTGGCGCAATTGCTGATCCCGCGTTCAGCCTGAGGCAGGGTGTCATGCTTGACGGAAGGCTGACGCGATTGAGCTGACGCGAGCAAAGCCCGAAGTGATGCCGAATCCATCACGTTGTCTCGGAACCTGTCGGCAGCGAAGTCGGAAAAGGCATGTACCGAACTGATGAGACGATCCGTCGTCATGCAACGAAAAATTCTGAATGAGGCCGCTGGGGACTGACTCATGGGTGACTTGTCTATTTTGTACCGGTCCTGATTTTTTCGAGAGTCTGCAACCCGCTTGAGCTGCCAAGATGAAGGCTCTGGCTGATATTGCCCAATCCGTGAACCAGCGAACTGACCGCACTTGAACTGACTGAACTCAGAAGCAAAAACCACGCGATTGGCAGGGAGATATAGGAAAACAGGGTGATCAGTCCCAATACGACATCTTCCGGTGTACCGGTTCCACCGAACTCCAAGGCAGAACCGTCCGGATACATGGTCTCAATCAGCTTCTCGTCCAAGAACGCGGCAACCGCCCATAGGGCCGAAAGGAACTTCAGTGAAAAAATGATCACTACGGTTCGAACGATAATTGAGGGGTTGGTGATCGCGTAAGGCACGACCAATGGGATTGAGATATATACCAGCATCAGCATCAGAGCCTGTGCCATCGGCAACCCGATCACCAAAAGCTCCATGAGCACGTGAAATACCGCCGATGCCACAAGTGCACCGAGCACGCCCAGAATCTGCTGCAGCCCGTCGATGCTGAAGATTTCCAGAGAAAACCAGTCAAAGGTCTTGCCATTGTCAGCACGGTCGACCATCACTCTCGGTGCGCTGTTGATGATGCGACGCAAGAATCGGTCTTCATGGTCGATCACCTTGCGCTGTCCGTACAGGGGGTCCGACTCGCGGAACTTCTTGCTTATCCTGTCGAGATCACCCTGCAACCACGGTGCCAATGCGTGAAGTTCCGCCGTCAGCTTTGATCGAAGTCCCAGGTCCGGATGTGACCACCAGGCGTCACAATAGGGCTTTCCGGGCTGAAAGTTGTGGGCGGGGCCGGCAGCAAGCCAGTCCGGCCTGAACGAGCTCGCACTGTAGCCGCTCCCGCAAATCTGCACATCTGTGCACCTTTTGTAGTATCCGGGGGTGTTCAGAAACAAATGAGATCCCAGCCAATCGACCGCTTCCTGGAGATTTTCAGGTTTCGGCGGATCAACGCTGTTTTGGTACTTCGCCAGGGATGGATCATAGCAATCGGCGCGAAATTCCCGCATCTCCCGTATCAGGGGTTCGCTCTGGATGCTGACCTTGGCGATGCGCATCAGCACGGGGCGCATCAATCCGGGGTCACCCAGCAGCGCTACTGCATCAGCCGCTGCGGTGGTAAGCACTGAAGAAGCCTGGTATGCCAGCCACCAGATGAGCGGAACCCGGATTTCTCCCGCATTGTGCGTCGAGCGCATGTATGGCGCGTCGGGGTCACCGGCTGTCACCGTTTTATGTTGTTGTCGGTCCCTGTATTCGATCTCACTCGGATCGATCGGCACTGCCGGCAGGAAACAGAAAATCATGATGACGGCTGCGACATAAATGTCGTGTTCCATTCGCCGCAAGGAGACCGGTGCGGCACTCTTGGACTCCTGACTCTTGATCGGCCCCGACCAATTTCTATAGATCGCGATCGCGAACGGCAGGAATATCAGTCCGCTTGACGCCAGAACGTGTGCGATGCTGTTGCCGATATGCCAGCCGATCAGGGTTGTTGCCAACTCAAAATAGGAATGCACACTCATGGTCTGGACAGTGACTATTGCAGCAGCATTTCTCGAATTGCTTCCGCTGACGGCCCGGGCGTCGTGAGAGTTCGATGTGCGCCCAGTACGCTGAGAACCGTATCGGATATCAGCCGTTTGCTGATATGCATCTCGAATGTCAAACGCTCAATTTCCCGCTCCAGAATGTCAATTTGCTTATGTATGGTCTCTGACACGGTGCCTGAGTTTTGGATATTGGGCTCCATCAGGCCACTGAGCAGCAGCCTGCGCGCCAAAAAGGCCTTTTCGATGATACGCGCCAATGCGATTTCACTGGCGAGGCGCGTGATGAGGAATTCCCGATCCGGAAGATCTCTCAGTGCCGTAATCAGTTCCGGTGACAGTGAGATGCGATTGCTCCGCAATTGTTCCAGCTCCGCGTTTGTCGGAGTTGTTCCCGAGTACACGACTTCAGTCAGCTGGGCATGGACTTGAGTAGTTTCCTCTTCAACTTTCGGTAGCAGGCCGGTACCCGACACCGTGGATGAATTCTCACCGGACTGCATCCGGTAGTCTCCCAGAACATCGGTAATCCACTGGCTCGCCACTTGTGGCGCCGGCCAAAGCTGCTGAAGATGCGAGTGGCTGGCTGTTGTGCGGCTTGCGGCCGCTCCCTTGCAGTTTGGATCCTGCTTCAGCAACAGACACCACCCAGCTTCGGAGGTGTCGGTCAGCAGCCAGATGGGATTGGAACCTCTGCACCCCGATTTTTTCCCAGCGATCCATTCTATGCATCCATCCGCCTTGTCAGCGTGACGTTTCGCCTCGGTGGCGCTTGAGCCGACAGTAGCCTGTTTCTGCCAAGCCTGCACTCTGGAGATTCTCATGAGATCCTGAAACGGGTCGGTTCCATCTGCAAGTTCCTTCATGGTGTCTTCGCAGGACTTGACGGAAATATCCCACTTTTTCTCAGCGCGCACCACATAGTGCTGAAGAAGCTGGCACATGCCCGGCTTGGCACGGCATAGGATATATCCTGGCAGAGCGCTTGTCACAGTCTGTGGAATCGCACTCAGTGATGTCAAGGTGTCGTTCAGCTGGTTCGACAGCATGTCCTGAATGTCGAAGGAAGGACTGAAGCTGCCGCAAACTCCACTGGTCAGGTTCGTCTTGGTACGCTGCCAGTTGAGACTGGAGTCAACCGAAGCCGCTGAACTTGTCGCTTTAGTCCCGCCCAGTGAGTAATACAGCGGATAGTTGGTGATTGACTCCTCCGCTGACGCAAACTCAAAACCGGTCGCGAGCACGCTGAGCGATATCGCTCCGATCAGTTGCCTGATGCGGCAGGCTTGTCCGTTGAGTCTCAAGGTTGCAGGTGGGTTATGAAGTTGTATTTCTCGAAAATTCTACAGGACGATTCAGCAATCCAGGCCCGTTAATGCCGATAGCATGCCGTGGAGATATCGATTGCGGAGATTTGGTCGGGCTCGGCCGAGACTGCTGTCGGCATCTGCCAAGCCGGGTACGCAAGATCAGCGACGATTCATGCCTGATGATGTGGAGCCGATCGTGTATTGGACGACATAGTCCATATGATCGCCTCGTTGCCATCACTATAATGGGCAGGGATTCTTGCGTTCACCAGGGTTGGAGTACATTTTGATGAATCACGACAGTGCCACGACCGCACTTGCAAAAAAACTGATCCAGCAACCGTCAGTTACTCCTGACGACGCCGGCTGTCAGGCCATTCTCGCCGATCTGCTGCAGAACGATGGTTATCGTGTCGAGCATATGAACTTCGGGTCGGTATCCAATCTGTGGGCGAGAATCGGTGACGAACGGCCGAATCTGGTCTTTGTCGGACATACTGATGTCGTTCCAACCGGCGATGAGTCCGAGTGGATTTATCCACCATTTTCAGCGACGGAAGCCGATGGTGTGCTTTACGGCCGGGGTGCGGCAGACATGAAAGGCAGTATTGCAGCCATGGTGACCGCCTGTCAACGATTCCACTCCCGATACGAAACCTTTGCCGGGTCAATGTCATTACTGATTACAAGCGATGAAGAGGGCATAGCCGTAGACGGCACCCGCCGCGTTCTGGAGGTATTGGATGCGAGGTCGGAGAAGATTGACTATTGTCTTGTCGGTGAGCCTACCTCGGTTTCGGAATTGGGCGATACGATCAAAATCGGTCGTCGCGGGTCTCTATGCTGTGAATTGGTTGTCAAGGGCAAGCAAGGACATGTTGCCTACCCGCATCTCGCAGATAATCCCATTCACCGTTCGGGCAGATTGATTGCCAGTCTTGCTGAGATGACCTGGCACGACGGAGGGACGGACTTTCCGGATACAACTTTGCAAATCTCCAATATCAACGCCGGAGTCGGTGCAGGAAATGTGATTCCAGGTCGATTGGACCTTTCGATGAATTTTCGATACTCTCCGGCTACAAAAGCCGCCACCCTGATTGACGATGTGGAATCTCTTTGCAGGAGCCTGAATCTGGACTATGAGGCGAACTGGGATCATTCGGCCGATTCCTACTATACAAGCGAGACTTACTTTGCCGATGCGGTCGCCGATGCGGTCAGCCATATATTGAGCTGCAAGCCGATTCTATCTACGGATGGCGGGACATCTGATGGTCGGTTTGTTGCCGGTACCGGTGCCCAGGTCATTGAGTTGGGGCCGCTGAATTCGACGATCCACAAAGTCAATGAGTGTGTCGCGACGTCAGATCTGGATTTGCTTTCACAAGTCTATGAGCGAATTATGGAGACAGTGCTTTTAGGAACTGATCATGGTACTGAATGAACCGAATCAAGCCTCCGTCATAGATCTGGGGCATAAGTCATATACGCCCAATTACAAACCCCGAGACATCGTATTTCGTTCTGGAAGTGGCTGTCACCTTCAGGATATGGATGGAAACGAATACCTGGATCTGGGATCAGGAATCGGTGTCAACAGCTTAGGCCATAGGCATCCGGAAATTGTCGATGCATTGAACCACCAGGCATCGCGGATCTGGCATACCAGCAATATCTATTTCACCGAGCCGCCGGTTCGGCTCGCTTCCCGGATCATCGACAGGACATTTGCCGAAAAGATATTTTTCTGCAATTCCGGCGCAGAGGCAAACGAAGCGGCAATAAAGGTAGTGCGCAAGTATGCCTACGAAAACCATGCTCCGGAAAAGCGAGTCATCATTACATTTGAAGGTTCATTTCATGGGCGGACAATCGCGTCGGTCACGGCTACCGCCCAACCGAAATATCATGAAGGGTTCGGTCCGCTGCCCGCTGGTTTTCGATATTGCGCATTCAATGATCTGGATAGTTTTAGAACTGCTTTGAAAGAAGATGTCTGTGCGGTCTTGCTGGAACCGATCCAGGGTGAAGGTGGGATACGCCCGTTTTCCGTGGATTTTCTTACGCAAGTTCGAAAATTATGTGACGAGAACGAATCGCTGTTGATATTCGATGAAATTCAATGCGGGATGGGCAGGACCGGACAACTCTTTGCCTATGAGTGGGCACACGATGTCGTGCCTGATGTCGTTACAATTGCCAAGGCACTTGGCGGCGGACTTCCAATCGGTGCAACCTTGCTTGGCAGCAAGCTCAACAACGTCCTCAGTCTCGGGAGTCATGGATCAACTTTCGGGGGAAATCCTGTGTGTTGCGCCGTGGCTGATGTCGTATTCAAGAAGCTCAGCGATGCAGATTTCCTGTCTCGTATCAGAACAAAGGGTGAGTATCTGGTGTCCCGACTGACCCGATTGAATGAATGTACGGGATTTTTTGAGGAGATACGCGGCAAGGGCTTGATGATTGGGATGCAAATCAGCCAAAGACATGGAGATATTGCCGCTCAAGTCATGCAAAGTTGCTTGGAGGAAGGCCTTCTGATTCTCCAGTCAGGGCCCAATGTCATTCGTCTGTTACCCGCGTTGACGATCAGTGACGAAGAAATCAATCGTGGCGTAGAACTGCTTGAAAAGGCGCTGAAAAGGCACATTTGAACCATTTTGTTTACAATATATCTGTTGAAACAACTATATAGGCAAAGCAGACATAGCAGCATAAGTTCCAGGCCGGTATTGCGGGAACTGCATTTCGATTCCGTGCCATTGCGCAATTGCCTCAACTGCTACGTCCGGGAATTCGCTGGACGACATTACCGCCGTTCGCCAGATACCGCCAACCAGATGGAATCCATCGTGCATGGGATGAGTGCGAGACATCTCACATACAAGAAACCGGGTTGATCAGGAGGGAGAGTCAATGTCAAGGACCACAGCGATGCGCGCATTCGGCACTTCAGGCCGGGCAGGTCACGATTCGAGTGCTTTCTATGATCGGAGAATGTATGCCGATGACAAGTCTTCCGGTGCCGCGAAATCCGATGAAGAGATCGACTGCAGTGAAGATGTAGTCAATCGGGTCTACAATCATTCCAGCACCGACATGTACCATCTGCCGAGCAATTGCGTTCATCTGATGGTGACATCACCTCCCTACAATGTAGGCAAGGAATATGATGAGGATTTAACCGAGAACGAGTATTGTGACCTTCTGTATTCTGTTTGGCAGGAGGTTTATCGTGTACTGGTCCCTGGCGGCAGGGCGTGTATCAACATTGCCAACATTGGAAGAAAGCCATACATCCCGTTAAACGCCATGATATCTCGTCAAATGAGTGCGATCGGATACCTGATGCGAGGGGAGATCATTTGGGATAAGTCTGCCAGTGCAGGGGCTTCATGTGCATGGGGAAGTTGGAAATCAGCCTCAAATCCCGTGCTTCGCGATACTCACGAATACATACTTGTTTTCTCGAAAGGACAATACAATCGCCAGGCAAAAGACAAGGAATCCACGATAAACAAAGATGAGTTCCTTGAATTCACCAAAAGCGTCTGGAAGTTCCCTGCTGAATCAGCAAGACGCGTCAGCCATCCAGCCCCGTTCCCTCTCGAATTACCGAGAAGATTGATTCAGTTGTATACCTATGCCAATGACGTTGTACTTGATCCGTTTATCGGATCCGGCACAACTGCAGTTTCTGCGTCGCGCGCAGGGCGAAGGTATGTTGGATATGATGTATCTTCAGAATATGTAAAGATTTCTGAGACACGCTTGGTGATGGAAGGCCAGCCGTTGCTTGTATGAACTGTCCCAAGTCCTGACAAGCGTAAACGATTCGCTGCAGGAGACCCTGTCGCATTCGATCAGCCCGACCTGCATAGGTTCGAGATAGGACAGATGGAACCTTCGTCAATTGCGCTCAGATAGCGATCAGTTACTGGCTGGTTATAGAAGCTCGACAAGCAATCCGGAAAGACTGCTGGAATACCATCTTTCCCCGTGAAGACAGTCTGGCTGGGGGTAATTCCCCAATGCCGAACTTCGTCGCAAACGGAAATAATCAGGCGGTTGCGGGCTGGGTCGCGTCTAACGCGCGACAATCTTCGGATTGCCACCCGATCGAGATTTCCTGGCCATATTCCAGATTGACGTGACCGTGTGAATTTGGAATCTTGACTATGAAATCACTTTGTCCGCAAAGACTGACACGAGTTCGTACATGATCGCCCAGGTAAATCACCTCTTCAACTTTGGCTGGAACAACATTTGCACAGGTACCCGGTTCCGGTTGGACAGTGACTCGCTCTGGTCTCAATGACAGTGTGGTACGGGAATTATTGCCATCAATATTGACAACCTTGGCCTGGACTGTATTTCCATCCGAAACCTCAACATCGCATACGCCATTTGAAACGTTCCTGACAGTTCCGAACAGAACATTGTTTTCTCCGATAAACTGCGCGACGAAAGCATTTTCCGGCTCTTCATAGAGATCATCCGGCGGGGCTAATTGTTGAATGATTCCATCATTGAACACCGCAATCCGATTCGACATGGTCAGTGCTTCGCCTTGATCGTGGGTGACGTAGATCACGGTTACATCCAGATTTTCGTGGATATGCTTGATTTCGTATTGCATCTGTTCGCGGAGCTGTTTATCAAGGGCTCCTAACGGTTCGTCCATCAAAACCAGCTTGGGCTCGAAGACCAGCGCCCGCGCCACTGCAACCCGTTGCTGCTGACCACCTGAAAGCTGTCCCGGCAGTCTTGCGCCGAACTCACCGAGCTGAACCATATTCAGAGCCTTGTTCACCCGATCCTCAACTTCGGACGCGGGTAACTTTCGAACACGGAGCGGGAAGGCTAAATTCTCACTCACCGTCATATGCGGGAAGAGGGCATAGTTTTGGAAAACCATCCCAATATCACGTTTATGAGGAGAGACGTGATTAATTGGATTTCCATCGAGAATGATTTCGCCATGCGTCGCAGTTTCAAACCCAGCGAGCATCATCAGGCACGTTGTTTTCCCGGAACCTGAAGGGCCCAACAACGTAACAAACTCTCCCTTCGCCACAGAAAGGTTTAAGTTTTTGACGACCAAAGTTTCGCCGTCATAACTTTTTTGAACGTCAACAAACTGGACGTATGATTCTTTTTCTTTCATTACAGATACCTATGTTGCCTTGCTCCTCGCCCGGTGTAGTATAGGATATTACAGGTCGAATCAAGCAACAAAAAAGTGAAATATATCCTGTGAACCTTCCCAGAGCATGGTAATGGCGACAATGAAAATTATAATTATTCCCACATAGGCAAGCCAGCGATGCTTTTGAAGCAGATTAGCAATATACGTTGCTGCTACGAGCATGAGTACCACCGAGAGTGCCAGGCCAAAAACTAGTATCGCGAGATGATCTCGGGCAATCCCGGCGACAGCCAATACGTTATCCAGTGACATGGATATATCAGCCGCAAGAATCTGAAAAAGCGCTTGTTTGAAGCTTAGTGACTGGGATGGGCTATCTGGGTTTATCGAAGATTCTGTAGTATTGTGACGATTCATATCGACATACAGCCGCCAGCAAACCCATAGCAAGAGCAGGCCACCGACTACCAACAACCCGGGAATCTTAAGTAACTGAACTGTCACTACGGCGAAACAGATTCGCAGTATGACAGCCAGACCGACTCCGATTGCGATCACTTTCGCACGCTGTTCTTTAGGCAATCCGGCTGCCACCAACCCGACAGCGATCGCGTTGTCCCCAGCGAACAGGATGTCCACTAGTACAACTTGAAAAAATACACTTAATTCAGACATTAGGGCGTGTGAAAACTCTATAGGAAAGGTGTCTAACTGACTACCCGACTGCATTAGTATATTGGATTGGCTGAGACGGAGAGCGACAATTGGTGCCGATCAGGAGGCCCTAAGGCAAATCAGGATATCGGATGGACAATTGAACATCATGAAATCAAGCACAATGTGAAGTCATTCATCCAGGCGTAGTCGGGAAGACTATTGGCAGGTTGAGCAAAATGAAGGCTTTTGCGACAATCCCATCATTCGATCGCCAGATTTTGCAAAAGCCAGTGCCGAAGGGGCACTAATCTGACCTGTCAGATGTCGAAACTAAACGGTCATGATTGGTGTCATAAACCCCCATAATGAAAGCAATTTTCAAGGCAAAGGTACGGCCGAGGTCGAAAGCATCCAGTTCGCAAAGCGCTAGAAGTCGAAATGGGTCAAAAGAATTCCACCAGCTTTGACACAACACTTGTACTTCGCCCAGTAGTTCCAAATGTATTCACCATCGCCAGCCTGCGCTTTGTACGGCCAGATCGGACTTTTGCCAAATGTCAGACATGACTTGTTTTCCAGCGGCAATATCATCTGCCATTTGTCTGTTTTCTCGTCCGACTTTGGTAGCCATTGGTACCAGGATTGCGATAGACAGCTGGATTCGCGGTCACTCCATGAACCTCCACTTCGACTGCAATCGTCCTCGTTCGTCGCTTTAGAATCGCCGCGCTGGACGACGTTGAATGGTCTTTGAGAAAATTTATTGACGACGTGTCCGGAAATGTCTCCGAGTAGAATATCAACTGCGCGTTGACAGTTTACGGCCGCCGCTTTCCCCGGATGAGCCTGAAAAACAAATCCCGAACGAGGGAAAACCGAGCCCCAAGTATGATGAGGCCAATCTCCAATTTCTCTCTCACCTGGAGTTTTGGCTTCTCTTCTCTCACCATCGGGCAACCCGCTTCGCCATGCTTTATGGTCAATGAGAGAGATGAAGTAAGGAAAATGTGGCTTGGCCGCTGACTGACATAGAAATCTTCCGAATTCCATAGAATTACTCGCAGGGTTGCCGATTACGTCGACTTCACTATATTGAAGGGATTCCTGCTGCATCAATTCGTTTCCTACCCCTGCCATACTACCACCCGACAGCAACGAGTTGGACTGGTTCCGGATTGACTGAAGTATCGGTCTTTTCTCGACCCAAGGTGTTTTCGCTGATTGGGGATATGAGGTCACTACCAAATCTGGCAATCGATGAGAAATTCTTGGAGTTGTTACGACGAAACAGCCAAAAATTGAGCATTGGAGCCATATACAGATGCCACTGATTTTCCAATCAAGGCAATCAAGGCTCATAGAGCGCGAGATTATTTCGGCTGTGGTAATTGGCTCAGCACTCGATTGGGAGGACGCCGACAATGCAAATAAAGCCGATAGGAGCCAAACTGCTACTGGTTTCTGAAGTCTCTCCATAAACGCAGAATTTCATCCAGTTCAGTAGTGTCGTATACAACTATTGAGTCGTCTATGACTGCGGCCGGCAGCCTGAGTATCCCGAATCGTTCCGCCAATTCGTGCGCTTCAATCGCAGTTCGATATAGGTTTTTGAGTTCATCCAGATTGTTTTTTATCCTGTCGGCAGCCTGCCGGGCAGCCACTTGCGGATTGTCCGAGAGATTTTCACTTAGACTGGCGTTCATCCTATTGATCAGGGAATAGTCATACAGCTCGATACTGATCGACCCGGGAATGTCGGAGGCATGCAGCCGAATTTCTTGCGGTTTGTCTATAAACAGCTTGATGTTTTGAGGCAGGTCTGATGCATAGAGAATATGCACATTGATTGTTGATGCGAACAGAAAAGCAAGAAGTCCTGGCGCTGCTTTCATAACTCTGACTTCTTTGATCGATTGGTTCTAATTGAATCGGCGATCAGATAAGCCGCTTCAAGTTCGGAAACACTTTCCTGATCCATGATTCTCTGTCGCTCGGCTTTCTCACTCTTTTCTGTCTGACTCAACGCGAGTGCGAGAGCCGGAGGAGTATTTCTGAATAAAGACAGCAGGCGGGCGGAAATTATGGTTCCTTCCGTGAAAAGACCTGGCGATTTCCTGGCGGCGAGAAGCAAATCCTTCTGTTGGGATGTCAATGACTTGAACCTTGCAATCTGATCAATTTCGTCTCTATCAAGTGACAGGCAGTACCACCACTCGGGCTGATTGAGCAGTTCTTTTGCATTGTCTGGAAACTGTCGAATATTTTGAGTTGCGATCCAAAGCCAAGCGCCGAAAGTTCGCCACATGGCGGAAATTCGATTGATATAAGGGGAAATCAGCGGGTTTTGCAACAGGATGTGTGCTTCATCAATTACCACGATTGTCTGTCGTTGCGTGTATTGATTGGCTTCAATTTCGTTGTTGATCGTAGAAAACAGGCCAGTCAGAGCCACTGCAAGACGGTCTTCATATCCCCGTCTTGCAAGAATGTCCAATTCAATTACGGTGATGTCAGAGCTAGGCCACAAGTCACCCTCGCGGTCGAATAGCTCACCATTCAAGCCTGTACAGAACACATTGATTGCACTGGCCATTCGGGCTGATCGACTTTTCTGATGTTGCGACAGGGTACGATCGTCGATCGTGCCAGTTTTCGCCGCATCCAAAAAAGTCTGCATCAGATCAGATGTCATCGTCTGAGTTCTTCCGTCCGAAAGGGATCGCTTCGCTGCTTGCTTGAGTGCAACTCGAATCAAGTCCAAATCATCCCGTCGCAAGCGACTTTCTTCATTCTCCTGCCCGCCTGTGATCATCAGACGGGCTTGAATTTCCATTTCTCCCAGCGGATCTCGATGAAATGAGTCTGGCTTTTCAGAGCCGCCGTTCTCCGAGTCGAGAAGAGTTTGCGCGAACTTGAATGGGGGCAGGGATACCCTGCTGCTTCCGTCAATTCTCACCTGGTGAACCGAAAGTCCCATTTCCTTGCAATGTGCGGCAAACAATCCGAATGTTGGCAGCGCGGAGAGAAGTACGATTCTTGGTCGATGAACCGCGGTCAGGTGAAGAAGGAAGTAAATCAGCAAAGCTGTCTTTCCTGAGCCGGTGGGGCCGAGGATGAGCGAGTGTGCATTTTTTTGACGATCTGTGGGGTTCAATGGATCGAACACAAGCGGCTCTGCGCCGCGATTGAAAAGAATACACCCCGGAAAACCTGTTCCAGTTGATCTTCCGTACACTGGCAGCATTCTCGATATGTGGCTGGAAAACCAAAGTCTTGATCGACGTGCGAATGGCCTGTTATCCTGTTCAATGTCAAACCCAAACGGCAACGCCCGAATATAGCTGTCCAGAGCAATGGGATCGTGCCTGGGCGGAATAGGTCTAAGACCATTGGCGTGCATGAGACTCAAGACACGTTCGGTATTCCTGTTCAGTTCGGTCAGACTAGCACTTGACAGAAACACACCCGAGTACACTCGATATACCGGGTTGGAGCGTGTTATTTCCATTAAGGCGGTGTTTGCGAGGTTCCTCCGCTCGGATGCCGCGGGATCATCGCCAACTGAATTGGTACGAACTCGTCGAATTTTCTTCTCAATCTGCTCCTGAGGTGAGAAGACAACACTCATGGACCAGATGGAATTTTCGGGCATGCGATCCCATAGTGTGCCAATGGAGTCCCCGAATTTTCGTTCACCGGTCAGATGCCCGATTTCCGGTTCCACGGTCAATTCGTCCAAAGTTACAAATCTGCTCGGATTTCCGCAGAACCACCAGATTCCCGGTCGTTTCCATGTCCATGGCACCGTACCGTGCATCGAAGCACGACTAATATCTGATCTTGCGTTGTTTGAAAACAATGACATCGATCGTTCCTGCCGACTAGGGTTCCACGGGCTTGCCTGCAGTAACTCAGAAGTGTCTCCATATCCGGTATGCGTCGGCGGCTTGGGCACAAACCACTGTGTCAACCATTCGTAGAGTTCTTCCGCGCCCTGGGCAATCAACTTGACTTCCGCCTGGGCAAGCGCACTTTCCAATTGTTCACAGACTTGATCAATGGTTTCGTCGCCTGTTGAGTTCGACGCGGGCAAGTTGCGCCAAATACACAAACGGATGCGTCTGTTTCTACCTCGCCATTGTTTTCCCACTAGACCCAAGTCGCGAAATAAACCGCCTTTTTCGGTCATGTCTTTCAGATGCTCGCCAATTCGACGAAACCAATCAGTCGTATATTCGGTTTCTCGAATTGACTTGTGCGTATAACGTATGACTTGCCTGGTCAATTCGCGGACAATACTGTCATTTTCATCTTGAACAAACCATTGTGCTATCCATGGTCCGTTCGAGAGTTCGGATATGCTATTTGAAATCGCTTCGGTGACTTTCTTGTGAAGTAATTCGATATCTTCCGGACTCCTGGCTTCAGTGCTGCTGCATACAACCTCAAATAGTCGACCTGTACTGTTAAGGTCGGCTAGTCCGATCAAGCCATTTTGCAGATCGATACGCGGTGCGAGCAGGTCGGAAAATGACCGTGTGCTCTTCACAATTGCGCGATACTCCTTGTCCGGATGGAGTTGAGGCTCAAGATATTCTGATACTGTAAGTGGTTTGCATCCGTCCCCATTCCATTCCACCAGTGGTATTTCGTCGTTGCCAGATTCTTGTGTAAATGAAGTTGAAGGCCTATTCCACCGAAACCAGTGTTTAAAGAGAGTGTTCATGACGGTCAGATTTCCCCAGGAAGGGCATATTCGACAGTTTCGTACATCGGAAACATTGTTGAGTAACCAGGAACGGGTGTTTTTTCCAGCGACAGATGTGGAAAGATGTACATGATTATTGTCGGGTTCGGCAGCCGGGGAAATCGAACCGATAACTCATCATAGACATCCCTTGCGTAGCCATCGAGATGCGATGGGCCATCAGGAATTGGATGCTGTAGTTGCCAGCCGGATTGTGCGCTCATCTCATGTTGATCGTAAATTTCTTCGATTGTGCTTGCGTTGTCGGGAATCGGTGAACTGCCAGGAAATAATTTCGAACATGAAATTACACTCAGTATCAGACTAATCAATCCAACCGTTACGAGCGTTCGATGTCGGTACTTCATATCCAGGTTGAATAACTTTTCTTCCATTTGGCTCGTGATCAATCAGTATTGGTTCTTCCACGTGAATCGCCACTTTCTTGCCGGCCGGAACATAAATTGCGTCAAAGGAACTCAATTGTCTATCTTTCAGCCACTGAGAAATTTCGTCCAATGATTCCTTTACGGCATAACTCGCGACGAATTTGTCGATGTCACCGACAACGGCTGTATTGGTTTCACCGGATTTGGGGTCGAAGCGGGATTCGGTTTGGGCATTGGCAAGCGCGTCTGCGGACGCTTTTGTCGTGTCAATCAGCGTTGATTGAGTCAGATACTGCAATGCGTTCGACTTCAGTTCGCCCGCAATGCAAGGATTGCCAAATTCATCGGAGATCCAGCCCAATCCGCCTTTGGAGTTTGATGATTCGGCACGATTTCGAGCAGTTTGAATGGAGCCGTCAAAAAAGATAAACGTTGCGGTATCCAAATTGCCTGACACACACGATAGCGCCAGGTCGCCTCGAGCTGTTCCCACCCAGATCATCCCAGCCAATTGTGGGATCCGATGTCCGTTCGCTGCCAAATTATCGGGTCCGACGATTATTTTGTATCTCCAAGGGTCCTGGATTTTCCCCTGAACCGGAATTCGTCCCACCAGTGCAGTCAGTGCGGTAGCGCCGAGCAGAGTCGTGGTGGGAGGAATTGTGTAATGTGGATTGGTTTCGGGAGGGGGCGATGAAGGCGAGTTCGTTGGCGGCGAGTTATCAGATATGGATATGTCCCCTAAATTGTCTTCTATAAAACTCTGTTCGAGGTCAGTGGAGAAGTACCACACCAACTCTGAATCATGACTCCGCACAAAGTCAGTTTCTTCTTCGCGTATTTCCTCTCGCTGTTCGAGTTGCTGAATACGTGATGAGAGATGATCGACTGTTGCCGTCAATTGTGTGTCTGTAGCCGGTTGCCGGCTTTTTTCAATCGCATTTCTGATTTTTTCGTACTTCTCCTCAATTTCCGATATGAACGCGTCTCTCTCCTTACGACTCTCCAGATCTTGGTTTTCCATGGCCTGTTCAAGATTTGTAATTTTTGTTGCAACCGCCCTGACTTCTTCAGCGGCACTGTCACGATCAGCCATTTCAGAGTTCTCACGATCGTGTTCGCTGATCAATGCTTTGGAGGCCAGCTCATCCAGGGAATACTCACTCGATGAGCTGATCCACAAAATGACTCCGACAATCGAAGAACCCAATATCCATGCAGCAAGATGCAGCTTCATGGTGTTGGATTCTCGAATGGAAAGTCTGAAATCAGAACCAGCATCGTACTGTCACCATACTGACCGTTGGGATGCAGTCGTGTATGCAGGAATGCTGCGGTGCGCCAGGTTCCCCGCAATTCACGAGGATCCAACACAACGGATTCGGCTAGTTTGTTGGTGACATGCAAGGCGGTTATGAAATGCTGAGACGATTTCCAGCTTGCGAGTGGTACAGCGGTCACAGCTCCAGCACATGCTGTGGGGACTCTGTTTCCGCAATGAAATAGGTCTGCTGGCGTTTTGTCGAGAGAAACTCTGACAACTCCCGGAAAGTCTTCGACGAGCCGTTCGGGCGCATAGAACTTTTGAACGACCCAGCGCGTCAGTGCTACGTACCCATGATTCGGTTGCGATTGCGGGGGAGCCGAGGTGGTTTCTGTTACAAATTGCCTGATGACAATCGGCTGATCTGATGTTTCGGCATGGCGAGCCCGGACCTGCAAGATCAACCTGCCCACGTGCTCTGCAATCAGCACAATCCTCGTCGAGTCGAGTTCATCCAAAGCAGTGAGCCATAGATGATTTCCGATAACTTGTGGAATCAGCCGGTCATCAATGGAGTGAGGAATTCCGACGCGCAAGGACCCAGCATCTGGAATGTGGATATTTCTTTCTTTCCCGACCTGCAAGTCAATGTCGATCGGTTTTTCGTTCCATATGTAGGTAATGCTATCAGCACTGGATTTCGATATGAACACAACTAGGATTGCATTGACTGCCAGGACTTTGGCGATGACAACGAACGTGTTCATGTCTGTCCGATCGAAATCCGTTCAGGCATTCTGGGCATGGTATCCAACAACAGTCCCCATGGATTGAATTCCGGGTCAACATGTTTTTTTACAACTCGAAGATGGTAACGGATGTGAACATGCTTGACTGGAACCCCGCCAATGTCTTCATGCAGCTCAACCTCCATGGATACCATCCAACTGTCAACTCCGTCCTGCGTAACTGAGCCATTGAAGTCCGCCTCGCGTAGCGGCAGGAGATAACGGGTTCTACCGAGAGTTTCAGTTGATCTCTTCTCGCTGTCGTGTTTCAGCCAAGCTTTGAATGCAGGCGTAATGAATGCGCTCAATCGGTCAAGATTCTTGGGGTAGTCCTCAAAGCAGTCGATAGGGCATCGATTCAGTTGCTGCCATATGTAACCGGCAAAATTGTAGACTTCCCATGGATGGATTCGGTTGAGCAGGATCTGACTTCCGTAGCGCAAATCCGGGGGCAGGCTGACGCGCTGAACGCGGTTCGCATAATGCCAGCCGAACATTGACACAACCAGACTGGCAGCAAGAATCCCTGAAATCAGCCGGAGCGACTTTATGTGGCTGTGGAGGTTTGAGTCTGCATGCAGATAGCGGGGCATGATTCAAGCTTCGCGGACAGAACACCAACGGCCGGATTTATAGACGAGATTCGACGACAAAACAGGATGAATGGAGCAGTAGAAGAGTCTGGTGTGCCACCCTTCGGGCTTGCCGCGTTTCATAAATTCCAATGAGTAAGCGATACACGAGACAGCGAGCAGAGTCCAAGACACGAAAAACGCGAACGAAACAAACAGGGCATGCAAACCATCCATCAGACTGAATCCGACTATCAGTGAGACAGGCAGACAGACTCCGCTGGTGGTCAGGGTTATTGAAAACAGCTCACTCGCCCCGCATCCCTTATATAAACGCGTTTCGTAGTCCAATTGTGAGCAAGGAGTGAGCGCAGTCATACGGTCAGCATCGCACTTAATCTTTCCGACCCCCACCATGCGCCGAAAATCACCACAAGAATGACCAGCAGTCCCGCTGCGAAGTAGATCGAAAATCGCCCCCATTCACCTTTTTTCCTTGCTTCATTCACTTCTGCAATCAAGCCGCTTGAAAATCCAATCAGTGCGAAAACGACTATGATTGTCAATCCAAGAAATATCACGAATTGAATGCTGCCGACCAAATAGCCAATCGGATCGCTTGCATTGAAACTCTGTGAACCGACATTCGGCGGAGGTGGCAGCACGGTTTTTGCCGAACACCAATTCCAAATTGCCAAACTGGCAACTGAGACAGTCAGTACCAAGCTAGTTCTCAGAGATTGAATCTTCCTGGATTTGAACGTTATCTTCATCTTAGATAAATGCAATTACGGTGAGAATCGTCAAGATGGTCGCAAGTGCTCTGAAACACTCGAACACCAGTTCGACGAAACTGATCTGATTGCTTTGCAGTTGCCCAAGAGTTGAATTGACGACCCAAATCCACCATGCAATCGAAGTCGACGCGACAACAGATACGATGATTGTCCTCAGGATTTCCAGACTGTCTGTGGAATAGATCGATAAATTGCCCATGCCCTATCTTCCATATTTTCCGGGTATCGGCTCAATTGCTCGTGGTTGGTAATCCGGCACCAGCAGATGTGTTCGGATTCCGTGGGTTACAGCGGACAGATCCAGCCGCAGCTGCTGATAATCAAAGCGAATTCGCGAATCGTCTTGCGCATGGAATTCCGCCTCGTCAATCAGCGCGTTCAGTTCTTCCAGATACCTGGCCACGCGGGTCAGCACGTGTTTCTCATTTGAGTTTGTCTGCCGGACAATGGATGAATTCGATTTTGCCACGGTGGTGGGAGGGCTATGAGTGAATTGTCGGTTCATTGACGGTTCTGAAGTCGGATTTGTGGAACAACTCCCCAGGAGTAGGCAAAGACAAATTAAAACAGTAAGTCTGGGACCAAAATTGAACATGGTCTGACTTATAGATGAGTTGTTTTTGATTGCTGATAAATAATCCGTATTCCGGATGATAGGATTAAATTGTCTCGACTGTCACGCAACCGTGATGGGTACGGTGATGGAGGTTCGTCAGTCGAGCTGGTAGATTCCCATAGATAAGTGCTGGTGGCGATGTCGGGCACTTTGCACTCTGACAGTTCGCGACTGGATTTTCCCCTGGGGAATTTTATTGGCGGAAATCCATTGTTTTACTTGGGCGCTTGAGAGGGTCTCACGAATCAGAATGTCTAGTCTTCCACCTTTGTTTACATGATCCATTGCCCGAATGAAATTTGACTTGCACAAGTCATCGATGCATTGATAGGGTGTCACGAGCAGCAGTCGATCGCTGGAGGAGTTCCTCCGTTCAACTTCGTGTTTCATGGCAACAGCATACGCGCGTTCGAATTTCGTGACGGCATCCATGACTTCAAGTTGACGCTTGGCGAAAAGAGCGGCATAGTGGTTTCGCCGCTCGTCGGTATCTGCGAATATACCGAGCCATTCCAAGGGCGTGATATCGTTCGAGAGCATTCCTTGGTTGATGCGTTTCAATCGACTTAATGTGTCAGTCTCTTCGACTGTCAGGTTCCAGTCTTTCGAGGTCTGCAGTTCCGCGTCCATCAGCGGTACTTTAACTTCTTCGAAGTATTGGTTGGTTTGAGCTGCCACCGCTGCCATGCACAGTGCGCCTGCAAATAAAACAGCGAGTTTTGACGTGTTGAATCGTGAGAAAGTGGTTTGCATCATTCAGCACCGCGAGTTAATTGACTTTGAGAATGGCTTGTGTTCCTGAGTCAGAGTGAAATTCTGCAGAAGCGGTCGATGGATTGATTTTCAACAACTTCCAGCCCGCACGACTGTCCTCTGGTTGAATCATGGTGATTCGACCGTCCAACTCGATAACTGCATTCCATTGATTTTCCCAACGATCGACGGCGATTAGGTTAAAAGGTGGTCGGGAATCAGCCACTTTTTCGCTGTCCGTGTTGTTTACTTCAAGGGTGTCTGCGAACTCTCGCAAGGCGTTTTCGATCGCCATCATGCGAGTTTCCAGAGCATTTATGGTTTTCCCCTGACCGGACACCAAGGATTCGATACTCGGCTTTAGTTCGATCAGTGAGTCAATTCGATCATCGAAGTAAACCAATGCATCCCTGGTCTGTCGTTGTTCGTAGGGAATCTCAGAGAGAAGTTTCTGAAGTTCAGGATTGACTATAGGTTCAGGCTGAGGGGGTTGTAAAGGTACTGGTGTAGTGGAATTCTGCGGAGATTCTTGTTGCAATGTACTGACCGACGTTTGCGAATCGCTTGTGGGGGTGTCCGCATCGACAATCTCCCTGACTGATGCCGATGGCTGTGAAGGCAGCGGTTCTGTGAAAAAAAGCCTGTAAGCGAGAGTGCAAGTTGCCAAGACTGCAATGATCACGGTCGAAATGACAACCATACGCCTGACGATGCCTTTAAGAGACATGCCTGTCTTGCCTTTTGCTGGTGCGAGTTCGGAGTTCTGGTTTTCTTTCTCGACTGTGAATTTTTCACTCATGACGCCAACATGGATGCGAAGTCAACTGGACTTGACAACAGGAAATGTGTCTTTGCGTTTGCATGTTCCGACCGTCGGGTACGCAAAGCGTCGTGATCTGGTTGTGACGATGACCGGCCAAAACTCAGTTCCAACATCACCAATTTCGAAACTGTAAGCCGTGAAAAACAAACAGGACCAATGCGCTTATCCCCAGTCCAACCCCCAGTGGTTTGTTGGTTCTGGCGGGGTAAAACACCAGTGTGATCGCAGCGCTGGCTGTTAGGAGAAAAGGCAATGATCGCCAGCCGAACCATGCGCACAGTCCAGCCAGGTATTTTGCGTCGCCCAAACCGATTCCTGCTGCCCCGTAACGTGAAATCTGAAATCCATGCAATAATCTGATCAATGAATATCCGATCGTTGAGCCCAGCGCGGACTCATACAGTGGTACGAATGTCGAATTGACGTTACAAAGCAAACCGAGAAATAGAAACGGAATGGTAAGATTGTCCGGAAGACGATTGGTTTTGTGATCGATGATGGAAGCACTGAAAACAATTGCAAAGAACATAAAGATCGAAGTCATCTGAACCAATTGATACGTCATATCGATTCGACTTTGTATCTGATCGGTGAAACGTGATTGGATGATGCGAGCACGCAGTCAAATGCTCACCGGCAACCACTTGGACTCGGTAATCTACAACGGCATCCTCCATAGAAATACAGGGAATACGTCGTGCAACTGGAACTCGATGAAGTACTGAAGCTGTAGGATACGGGATTACCGCTCCAAGCCGGGCCCCGTCGGATTGTTCCGCGAACTGTATCGCCACAGCGGTCCACTCCGCTGCAGTTGGTCCCGTAACTGCAGTTTCCATTTGCCGTTCGGCTATCGTAGTAGGTGCCATAGCCGGCTGCCCTCAGTGCCGAAATCCTATCCTCCATCGATGGTGTGCAAATTGTAGATGTTGATGGAGCGTTATTTTCAAGTGACTGGATTCTGCTGGAATTGTCATCAATTTTTGTGGCATTGGTTCCAATTTTTGCCTGATTGGTGTCAATGTTGTTCTTGTTGTCAGTGATTGCACTGTCTAAACGCGTGATTTCAGCCGCATGCCTTGAAATTGTTGTTTCGTTCGCAGAAACCCGAGAAGCCAGACTCAGGATTTCTCCATCAATTCGCAGGATATCCGAAGATTGATCAAATTTATTGAATCCATCCCCCATGACACCGTTGACAGGGTCAACCGTCAAAGAATCAAATTGCGCGGAGTCGGACTCAAGGTCGGGCGCCTTGAGTTTCCCGGAAGCAACTAAAGTTCCGGTGGTCGTTGCCACTTCCACATCCCCAGGACCGGCAAATGAAAGTCCGTTGCCGTTTTTGGACAATGTCATGCCATTATCGAATCTAACTCCACCTGACATTTCGTTTGTCCCGTCAAGACGCAAGAAGGGAACATCATTCAGCCTTGCTCCGACATGCGCTTCCAGACGCGCAAGATTATCGATCTCACTCTGATCAAAATCGGCATCTGTTTGATCGAATTTGACACCGTCAATATCTTCCCTGACAAACTTCAATTCAAAAAAATCGAGCACACCGGCGCCGGTCTCTTCAGATGCTGTATCCAAAGCAATCGCTGCCAGGTCCGGCCGAGAATCCGGCAAGTCATCATTATTGTTGTCGTTTCCCGAACGAATCACCCCGAAGTCGATGGTACCGGACGCACCTGTCCCGGTTACGCTGACTTCGATTCCGAGATTGCCGAAATTGACTCGCTCCCCGGCGGAGTTGAAGGCAAGTTTTACTGGTGATTGGGCGTCGAAGCCACACGAAAGGTATCTCACTCCATCCGGGTCACCGCAATCTTGCAGGCTGGTGATGTCAAAATCACCGCTTGCTGCAGGAGGATTTTCCGCAATCCATGCTGAAGCAGCGCGCGAATATGCTGCGATGGCACGTCCAGCCGCTTTGGCGCTGTCTATTTCCATATCATTCAATCGTCCCTGTGCCCACAATGTAATCCCGACGATGCCTATGGTGAGCACGATCAGGGCTTCGGCAATGGAAATGGCACCGGATTCATCATGCTTTTGCATGACGTTGCCAGCGGAGCGCACCTGTTGAGTCTTTCTGATCACCCTTTGAATGTCCAGACAATGTCGTTCGGTGGAGTGGCGTTGCAAAGCGCAGCAATATCCGCGGCCTGACCTTCGTCGTTTGGTGTTGAGGTGTCATCTGTAGCCGACAGATTCACTTCAGTTCCACCTATGTTGACTTGTTCGACAAGATCGATAGTGGTGGTTGCGATCGACGTGCAGCCGTCCGATGGCATCTCTTTAAACGTTACGGTAAATTCGCCTGTTGTGGCGACCGGAGCCACATCGATCTCGCCTCCCCAAGGATGTTTCACAGAATTTCCGGATATGAAATTTGGCGGAAAGCCGGAAAGATTCTTTACCAGTTCAATCGTCAATCCCGTGAAGTCACTTCTGGCACTGAAGGTGCTCCGTACCGAGACAGCAATCTGGGTGAGTCCGCTGACTGCGGCTGACGAATTGCGGGCGTTGACCAATGCGGGTATGCCGGCAAATACCACTGCGAGTACTGTTGCGCCTACACCGAGAGCGATAAGGGTTTCCGCTACCGTAACTGCGCCTTTCTCCTTGTTTTCTTCGGTTTGCTTCAGTGCGCTGAATTTGGTTAATAGAATTGAGATCATGATTGGATTCCTCTTGATTGAAGTGACTAAAGTACAGCCTGCTGAAACGTAAACGCGACCTGCGCAATGCCAATGTAGATCCATATGGCGATTGAACCGATCAGCAACAACAAGACTGATGAAAGTGTTTTTGTAAATGACTCGAGTCTTGCAAGGGATCGCTTGATGTCCTCTTCTGCAATCAGATTCGCGTTGACACTGAAGTCGCCAGTTCGCTCATAGACTCTCATGTCGTCCAGTGTGTCAGCCGAAAATAATCCTGTGTCAAGTGCTTTCTCAACCGGTTCGCCTCGATACAGTTGCGACCGCATTGTGCGAACGTGAAAAGCCAAATAATCGGGAAGCCCGTTTTCCAACTTTCCAAGTGCACGAACGCGTTGCACACCGGCCTGCATGAGAGCAATCCATGCGGTCAGTATTTCGGGCCCCGTAAATCGTCTGTAGAGCACAAATGGTGGAAACCAATCAACTTTTTTTCGAACCTCGCCAGTCCATCGAGGTGCGGACCAAATTGACAGTGCGACAATCGCAGCGAAAGCGAATGCCAGCGGAAAACCCCAGACCGTAATGAATTGCGAAAAGTTCAGTACGCTCAGTGATACCGGTGGCCATGTCGCTGTATCTGTGATTTGCATCATCACGTCCAACGCATGGCCTGGAAGCACGGCAATTGCACCACTGCTTACGATCAGCAGTACTGTCGGATAAGCCAATCCCGATATCAGAGTCGAACGCAGTTTCGAGCGAACTGTCGCCATACGGCTCGCTTGTTCAAACCCTTCTGCAATGCGTCCTTCCTGAGTAATTTCGATGACGATCAACTCCTCCTTAGGCACCCAGCCGCTAGCGCCATCAGCGAAACCAGATGATCGCATTGCGATACACTGATGTTCGACAAACCGAGCCATGCTAGGACCGGCAGTCTTACTTTCACGCAGGAAGTCCATCGCTGTCTTGATCGGAACGCCAGCCCGACTGAGAGAGCAAATGCGCTGCCACAGTCGGGCTCTGGAAGAGGATGCCAACTTAAATCTAACTCGATTGATTGATAGGAAAAGTGATTCAAGCATAGTTGGCTCTGGCAACATCAAGATGAGAAATTACAGAACCACGGTCTTTGGATTTCTCACTCAACATTCCGATCCTCCACTCGACGTCAATTGGAGATGCGATTCCGCCGGATATCAGTCGAACACCATGCTCCGTAGCGGGACTTCCGTTGCGGTGTTCTATCCAATATCGCTTTGCTTCGAGATACTTGCCCTCACTCAGCAATGCCAGCATGTCGTCGTCCGGCAGCGCGAATTCAGCTAACAGGGTTCGCCCAGAAGCTCCGCTACCATTGCATCTCGTGCAACCGTTTTCTGACTGATACGCCACTTGATGTGAATCCAGCCCTCGAGACCTTAAAACCGCTTCAATTCGTTCAACTGACAATTTTCTTTTCGAGTAAGAGCTGGCGTGTTGATTCAGCCAGTCACTTGAGGGTAATTTGCAATGGTTGCACAGGGCAGGGGTAAGTGTCTGAAAAATCATACCTTTGAGAACATCTGGAGTGCACAGTAAAGAAGGGTCGACTCCGAGTCCGGTCATCCGGCTGATGATTCCAATTGCTGTTGAGGCATGCACCGTGGTGTAAACCCGGTGTCCGGACTGCGCAAACTTGATCGCAAGAATTGCCGATTGAAGATCGCGAATTTCACCTACCATCAGTGTGTCAGGGTCACAGCGAAGAGCTCCCCGAATTGCAAACGCGAATTCGTCTCCAACAGCTTTTCCTCGCTTTCTGACTACCGGAACCTGGGTGGCACCCGGAATCACTCGTTCTGGCGGATCCTCAACGGTAATGATTCGCAATTTTCCGTGATGCAGTGCCAGTTCTTCGTGAAGCATTCCAACAATGGATGTGCTTTTTCCACTACCGACTCCGCCAGCCATGACGACAAGTCCGGAAGGGCGCCGAACCAGTGATTGAATAGCTTTTACCTGTTCTGGTTCGTAACCGAGTTGTGCGAGACGAAGTGTATCGCCGCTTCCTGGCAGTATCCGCAAAACCATGTCGTAGCCGTCGGGGGAGGCGGTAATTGTACCGACCCGCACTCGCACCCGACGGCCGCTGGGTAGAACTGTGTCGACGACCGCATCCTGTGGCTCACTTCGATTCCATGTCACTTCCTGATCGTACCCCATGACTTCATAAATGAAGCGGCATGTCTGGTCTGCCATCTGTTCGCTCCACTCAGCGAATGGAGTGATGCGCCCATCAATCCGGAAGCTCAGCGATGCAGTTTTTCGTCTTCGGACTATGTGAATATCCGACGCATTTTCTTTTACTGCGCGGGCGAGCAGTACGCGAATCGAATCCAGGGCTCTTTCGTAGTCAATGTCTGCGGCAGTTGATCTGATACGATTGGTAGACTTGGCGTAGATTCTCTCTAGTTCGGCAGGTTCAACTTCAATCTGGTCAACGACTTGAATATTCCTTTTCTTCAAGTTCTCTCGCAACTGTGCTTTCAGGCGTGCCGGAAAATTCAGTGCCGTAAAAAATATGTATGCGGTCGTAGGCGGGTCATCTTCGGAAACCGCGACGAGGAAAGCCTGTTCCGATTCCTTGAGTTGAATCAGCGATTCCGGCCCGCCAGTAAGCACCAGTTGAAAATGAGGCAGCTTATCGGTCATCTAGGTCACTATCATCTGTTGGGGTTGGATTGCGTCCGGTCAGACCGATCGAAAGTTCATGATCCGCAAATGTCAACGTCAGTCCTCTTGAATGGACTTTCTGTACTTTAGCCAGCCGGACCGAATCACCTTCCTGCAATCGGTAGTGTCTTTCCTCGATTCTTCCGAGAGCTGTTAGGTTTCCAGGGGATCCGACAATTGCATAAACTTCGAGGTGTTGATCAAACCAATTAATCCGATCAATTACGGAGTCAGAAACCGAATTTGTCTCCGTTGCAGACGGTGCCAGTGTTTCTTGATTCGATAGCAATTCTGTAATCTGTGATGCGGTCTGGTGATAAGTGAGAGCATACTGCAGGATCTCGAGTTGATTTTGCAGACAGTCAATCAGTGCCACGGTGTGTGCGAGACCCCTGCATTGTGCGGGAATCTGATTGAGTTCGCCCGATTGCGCATTTCCATTGAAGAACAATACAAAGACGGCCGACATGAATCTAATTTTGCTTGCCATAGAATTCTCCTTGAATTTCCCAATTGAATTTACGATCGAGCGAATAACTGATTCGGTTAATACGAAACGGCTGTCCGATGAATGCGTTTGCGACGAAGACTGCATCTGTGAGTTTTGAGGAAGAACCAGTCAGTTTCGATGTCTGATACTTGTAGAGTTGCCCCATGGGTTTTGCCGGACTCAAGGTCCATTCACCCGGCAGTGTTGCTAATGTGTCTAGCAATTCATAACGTTGGTTTTCTTTACCCAGCAGTAACTCGAGTGATGAATCACCAGATAGTTCCTGGGCCGGAAAGCTGAATCTTTCAGCAATATCGCCGGTTGATTCATTCAATTCGTAAGTTCTGTCGCCGAAGTAAGCAGTGATCGCCGCAAAGTAGCCGCGCTCCCTTCGCCAATTCACCGATACCTGGCCATCTCTCCAATCGTAACTGTGTCTGCGCCAGCCATTTACCCGGAGTGGTTGCTCCTTGACCATGTCAGTCATCGATGCAAGCAGTGCAGGGGCGTTCTGCATAAGTGTCTGCCGGACCGATTCTTTTTCGTCGTTCAACGCCTTAGCGTAATGCCGCTGTTTCGTCAGACTGTCAGCTTCGTCGTTGCGGATGATCTCCGATAGGTAGGGCCAAGAGGCAAGCCCGCCAATCACCATCAACGAGCCAATAACTGCTGCGATAAGTTTCTTGTTGAGAATCTTTTGTTCCGCAGACAGGCAAATTGGAAGGTTGTCCGATGTGGATTCGGAAACCAATTCAAGAAATCCAAGAGATTCGGAATTCGACAGGTCAAAATGTCCATGTTTATCATACAGTTGTATGTTGGTGCCGGCGATATCAGTCTTTATTTCCTCAAGTCGATTTGCGATCAGATCCTTGTTGCCAACAATATCTCCAGCTGGAAAAATCGCGCCATCTTCGACAGCGCACAACCAAAACTCATCGGTGGACAGTTGTTCAATCAATACAGCCGATAGTCGGGAAGTCGCGAGCTTTGCCGCGGCGCTTTCACATCCGATATCCTCTGATTCCGTTACCGCGCCAATTTGCAAACCGGATGGCGTGTCAATGTGGACGTAACCGAAAGGTGTAGGTTTTATTGACTGCAGTTCCCTGAAAATCTTGTACTTGCTACTGCTAGGTGTCAATACACTTGGTGCCAGCCAGGTAAGACCCACGGCATATTCCTTGTCGTCGAGAAAACGTTTGGTCATCACCCCATACCCGTTGCGGTACCGCGTGCCAGCTCATATGGCAAACGGATGATGTAGGGCGTGAGAATCAGAACTAGACTTGCCCGGCGGTTTTCTAAACTAGACTCTTTCATCAGGATTCCGCTCGAATCTCGGTTCGTCACTCTCGAGGTGTCAAGGCCTGCAACGAAAAGTGTTTCGCCCGATTGAAGCAGTACCGGCAATAAAACTGAACGAGACTCCAGGTCTGGAAGTTGGATCACGGGATCGTTCGGTCCGGCATTGACTGGAAACCTGCTGATTCCCTTGATCCGGGTGGTTCTGACAGTAATGTTCAGCATCAGTCGATCAGTGTTTGGCAGCACACGCGGCACCATATTCAACGCGATCCCGTCCTGAAGCTTTCCCGGAATGAGCCGTACTGATGTAAGTCCCTCATCATGAACGACGTCTCGTCTTTCCAGATAAGATGTCTCATCGCCGAAAAATACTGGCACTGGAAGGCCGTTGATTCCCTGAATCACCGTCGAAGTGAGTTTGGAAATTCGAGCATCATTCATCGCCTGACGAAAAGTCAGCCCAATGTCACTATGGTCAACCGCAGCGTCTTCTGAATGAGTCAATTTCAGTCCAAATATCGATCCCTTGTCGTCACTGCTAAATCGGACATGGGCAGCTGATTTACCCAACGCCTCCTTCATCATTCCCTGCAGGTTGAATCCGGCAATCGCGTCATCCGATCTTTCAATTTCGTAAAGATCGACATGAACCTGCACTTGTGTGGACAGCTCCTTATTTTTCGCAGATACCCATTCATCGACTCTATTCAGAGTCAGTGGGGTATCCACCACATTCAGTTCTCCTGACTGACGATTCAGCGAAAATGTTCCGAAACTGGAAAGGAATCCCTCGACTGTCGATTCCAGTTCATTCCAGAAATCTGCAGTATTCATTGACACGACTACCTGATCCTGGGCTTGCAGTGTCGAGCCGCCGACGCCACCCTGGACTGCGCCACTCAGACCGACAGATGCTTGCCATTGAGCGGTAACGTTGGGGGCGAAGATAGTCCAGCTTTCGGGTCTCGTATGGAAAATCTCTACGCGGCCGTCAATAAACTTCCAAAAAAGCCCGAACCGACCGGTTATGTGATTCAACGCGGCGCTGGCAGGACCCTGCCAACTCAGATTTGAAACCACAACATCCTGTATGTCCGGAGCGACAGTGACCCCCACACTGGTTTCGGAACCGATCAGTTTACCGATCTCAGCGATCGTCACCGGTTCGACATAAGTCATTTCGATAACTTGATCAAGTTTTTCGGGTATCGGCTGTGGAATCGCACTGCTGCGGATGGGTATTCGATGTCCGATCCACGATTGCGACGTGGAAAACGTCAGCTCATCGGATTCGGTCGGGCTACCACTTTCGCGAGAATTATTGAGATTGATCTGAATTTCCATTTCTTCCTGCTTGGCTCTATCCACTGTCTGTTGGGGTATTCGGCACCCCGCTAAGATCGCAAGCACCAGGATCATGGACACAACTTTTGGCAACTCGCGATGAAGAGTCATATCATCGACTGCCTGGAGAGTTGGGTTCAATCAGTAACACCGAGTTTCCCTCAAAGAAGGTGGCGGTCAAACCAAAAGGTGAGGTGCGATAATGTTCCAGAACCGCTTTTACCGCATCTTGCAGCGTACCCTGATACGCGGCTGAATACAGAATTTCGTAATCGTGATCGCTATTCCATTCAAGCGCCCAGTCAACTTCGAGTGCCCATCGGGCCAGGTTCTGGCGTAGAGTCAATGATGGGTTCAATGTCCATACCTGCTTTGTTGGTTTTTGGCTGGCACGTTGGTGCTTCGGTTCGGCCACATCATGATCGTAGACGGGAACCTCTGGATTCGGGTCCTGAGGTGGATCTTCAGGTATCACCTCCGTTTGGGGTAACGCACCGGCGTACTGAAACCAGATGACTCTTTTTGTTTGGTCCTCAAGTAAATTCCATGAACTTCCAATCAATGTCTGAAGGGCTGTGCGAGTATCCACAGGGCCGATGCTTCTGTGTACCTGTGGCAACGTTAGCAGCAGCGCATCGCTGACCGCATCTGTGGGAACATGACGATACCCTGAACGCAACAGTACGTAATCGATTGCCGAGCCTACGGTTGCAATCCGCGCCGGAAACGTGGTTTCCACAATCGTAGACAGCAGATCTTCCTCGTTACTTTCTGCTGTGTAGGCGTAAACGGTGTAGCGATTCGAATCACGATTGTCCGCAGCGTCAGCGACAGCTATACAGGTCAGCATCATCATGATGGGATATCGCTTCAGAATTTTGGTTGTCAGTTTCACAATCATGAATATTCACGAACTCTCATCATGATCAAACAGAAAATCCAATTTTCGGATTGATGAATTATTCTGCGAACGTTGCGTTCGATTGACTGGGCCAAGTTAGCGGACCGGGTTGCAGATCAGAATCGTTGAGTTTGATCAAGCGCGGTTTTAGACGTCTGATCGAAAATCCAATAACGACTGCGAGAGGCTAGTGGGCGCAGCCTTCTCCCAGCAGAAAGTTTCTGGCTTTCCATGCTTGCGCACTGGAGTTGAAAATCGCTTTCGGATCGTTTTCCAGAACTTCAATCCACGACAAGATATAGGAATCGTGACTGGGATCGCGCGGAATCCGAAACTCCGCACATAGAAAGGCTGAGCCAATTTCTGCGATCATCTCTTCAAACGCATATTCCGTGGTGCCGATCCGACTGCCATTGGTTATGCCGGGACGGCTCAGTCGGGTGGAATGCCCCGTCCAATGGGTGAGTTCATGCATCAGAGTGCTGTAGTAGTCAGACTTGTTTTCGAATGCGCATTTCGGAGGCATGCATATGAAGTCGCCTTTGGGTGTATACGAGGCTGAATCACTGGTATGGTGAACACTCACCTTGTTGGAGATAATCAGGTCTTCGGCTTCCTGATGCAGCTTCCATGCCGGTTTTTGGTCGTGGACCGGCGGGCCTTTTATCACCTTGTCGGGCAGCCCGGTGCATTGTTCGACGTTGAACAACGTAAACCCCCGGATGAGTTTGATGATGTTGGTTTTAGGGACGTCATCCTCGTCGACTGATTGGGTACCGTCGGATTCCTTTGGCGCAACCCTAATGTCACGATACAAGACAGCCGCAGTTCCCTTCTGACCTCGCTTGACTCTTCCTCCAGCCTTGCCAACCTGCTTAAAAGTCAGCCATCGATCGCGCGTAAAACCGTGGGAAACAGCCGATGACCACAGAATGGCGACATTAATGCCAGAATATTTTCTCTCCGTTACGGCGTTGACTGGCCTGTCGCAGTATTGGTCGATATCTGACCACGGTTTTTTCCACGGTGGCGCGCCGCGTTTCAGTGCTTCGAGAAATTGATTGGTAATTCGAAAATACAGATTGTTTACTTCGTTGGCAGCCATTGTTTCAATATGTTGTGAAAATTGGAACAAGTTAGCAGGACGAAAACGCGGATCCTGCAAAAAAGAGAAACCCGGTCAGCTAGTTTTATTGATCCTGATTGGGGTCTTGGTTCGTATAAGACTGTTGGAGAGGAACACCTCTGAATTCCCACAATGCGAGTGGTTGCGCGGTGTCCGATTTTCATGAGATGCAGCTTTCGCCTGTCATCAGTTTTGGTCTTCCTGAGAGCAGGTTTCCAGTCAGCTTAAGGCCGGCATCTGATCTTGAAACGAAAATCTGCGGTCTTTCACTTCATTGCGATTGATGTGGATGCACAGGCACCTGTGGGTTGTATGGGTATCTGGTTGATCCTGCTCATAGCTGTCGTCCTGAGAATCATCGCAAACATCGGTTGCGTCCGCCCGCAATTATTCAAACCCAGCTGGTTAGCATGAGCAGAGACTTTACCGAGCGAATTCGGACCTATTTGGTTGTTTCGCGCGAGTCCCTGATGTGGTGATCGATCCTGCGCCGGTATCTTTCGCGAGCATCCGCAACTGCTCGTTGTTTTTCCTTCTGACCTCGCCGCTTTTCAATAACAGCTTCTGCATGCTCGACTTGGAAATGACCGTCAGACTTGAGTCCCATTCCTTTGGTCAGCAATTTTTGGCAGTATGTAGACATCAGTGACACTGGATTCCAGACCGAATCACACTTGCTGTTGATGCCCATTTCAATTCTGCCGGCCAGTTCATCCAGGAGCAGTTGTCTCCAGTCGTTCCAAGGTTTGGGAGGTACTGGTAAAGAATCCGGCAATCGTTGAAGATGCAACTCAATCAGGTGTTTTTGATTGTTACTGAGTGAACTGGGGTAAATCAGTTCACACGAACCGGAGTTTTCATCCTGTGAACTGGACAAGTCTTCTTTGATCATCTCTTGGTGATCGTAGTGATAGTTATATCTATTTGATTTAATACCACTACTACTATTACATACCTTTTGTTTTCCGTGGTTCACAGCGTGAACCACGGGTTCACGGGAGCTGTAGTCTATTGAGTGAACTGCGGGTTCGCACACACCGTGGTCTATTGGGTGAACTGCGGTAGTGTGAACTTTACCGCCAGCATCGCCTGATGTGGATTCCTGCTCAAAACGAGGATGTGTGAACATGTTCGGACGGCCTTGGGAAGTTGAGTTGTTTTCTCCCCCGAAATGAGCCCAGGCATCTGAGCGTCGATCAAACGGATGGCTGTCCGCAAATAATTTGTCACTGTGCTCCATACTGCAGCGAATGGAGTTGATGATCAGTTCCGAAATCTTTCTGACATCGGAATTTCGATGGTTCCGGCTGTCCTGTAGAAACTGCATGTAGTTCGAATCCAACTTGAAGGTGTCGCTGAATCCCAACGGCTCACCATGGATCAGGTAAATATTTCCGTCTTTGGAGATCTGGCCAACTTCATTGCGAACTTTTTCGCGACAAATCAGAGTCAGCCAACGTGTGGCTCTCAGTTTTGTAATCGAACTGGCAACTGTACCCCTGGAAATGTGAAGAGATGATTGAATCTGATCGTAACTGGGAAAAGTAACCATGGACATGTCCGGTGAGCAGTATGATCTGATCGACATCCACACCAGCTTGTCGTAAGGATTCAATACGGGGTCGAATATCAGCAATCGGGGATGGGAGTCGTACCAGTTGTCGGTGAATACCATCCCCGAGGCTGAGCGGTCGTTCTGCCTGAAAATTTTGATTGCCTGATGAATTCCACGGAATTCATGATCATGGTCAATGGGTCGGCTCATGATTGTTCTCGTTCGGTATTGAAAATTCTGTAGTCATGACAGCATAAGGAAACCAGTCAGCGAACCTTGTGGCGCGCCGATGATTGGCGGGAGGTGATTGGGCCTCGGTTGACTTTCAATGCCCCTTCATCTTCCCAGCGATGAAAGAGATTCCAGATCACGCGCAACGAAACTTTCCTGTCCATCGACTCATACAGATCAAGAAACTGTTTCGGACCGAATGAGTCAGATTTTTCGGTGATGGCTGTCAGTTGCTGCCAGACGAGTTGGGTAGTGCTATCTGATGGGATGGGAGGTCTTCCGACCGGAGAGCCCAGTAAACCCGCCTGCCGTCGTTTGAGCGCATATTGCTTGCTTCCAATCCCTGTCAGTGCATTCATGAGAGGCAAGGGAGCGTCGAATGCAATCAGTTGGTTGATGACTGCTTCTTTAAGGTTTTCCTGGTCGACATAATCGATCATTCTCCAATAGACATCCTGATTGAGTACGATTTTCATGAAGTGTGATTTGGTGGATGCAAGGCGAATCTGATCGCCGGATGACAGGGCATTCAGCGCTCTCATCTCGCGTGGCCCGAATCCCATCTCTTTCAGTGCATGAAAATCCCCTTCCTCCTGGCATCGCAGACAGTAGATGATGATCGAGTGCATTAGTTCAGTTTCTTTTCTTATAGTCATTTCGAATTTCTCCTTGTTTGGGTGGTCGAAACAATTGAACTCCATTTTTTCTTGACAGATGATGCAGTGAACGGTAAAGGGTGTTGAGGTGATTCAATTCATTCCAGGAGGCCTCATCCAACTGGCGCAGACAGAATGTCAGCAGGCTCAGGTGCGGGTACGTTAACTTCATTACTCCTTTGGCGTGCAGGGACAGCGTTCTTGAATTTCCGGATTTGACGAAATTGAGGAATTTGGAATTTCCAACCAGTTTTGCGACCAACGGGCGCGCTCGTTCCGTAGCCCATTGCAAGTCACAGAATTCAACCAGGAACCACCACAGAGCATCGCGTGTCCCAATTTGACTGAGGTTGCTGTCCGAAGCGGCTGCGGGGTAGTCCGTAATCAGGAATCCGATCCCCCAATTCCCGATATTTGATACTATCGTGTTTTTCGTGACCTTGTTCTCGTGAAAATCGTAGCGCTTGGCCAACTTCAATGCGATTTGATAGCAAAGCCGTCGCATTCTTTCCACTTCAAGTTCAAGCTCGGACTTTTGTTGTCCACTTGGCGAGCTGAACGAAAAGATCGGCGGTATGCCGTCGGACACGTCGGTTGCGTCATCTTGATCCGCGTCTACAACTGCAACTGTCGCACTAGTATTGTGCGCCAATTCTTCGTTATTCGGGGTGTTTACACTGCGAACAGTCGGATTTTGCTCTATTTTGGTGCGTTCATTGATCCATTCGATCTGATCGAATTTGGCGAATTCTGTGTTTATTGCCTCCGGCGAATGTCGCAATGGACTTTCTGTCACATGCAAATAACCATCAATTCGCAGGGCGATGTCCTGAATCGACAGTGACTGGGCAGCAGACAGGGCTGATTCCAATGAACGGCGAAATGAGGAGTGCGACCACTCTAGTCCTTCGTAGTTTTTCAGCGTGTTCCTAAAGGTAGACGCTGCGATACGTTTCGAAATCTCGAACTCGCTACAGACATTGTGAAACGCTTTTTCCAGGGAGCGCAACTTTTGGACTTGCGGCCGGCCCATTGCAACGCAGATCTCCCTCGGCAAGAGTGGTTCAAGGCTGTCAGACGCGTACAGCATTATGGAAATGGAGCTGATCGTTGTGTTGTATCCCTTTCGAGCAAGCATTTCCCGAATATCTCTCAACGACAGATCACTGCTGTCCGCCTCCTGTTTAAGGTGCTCGATTGCGAGTTTCGTACCGAATGCGCGATCGATGAAGCATAGTGATTTACGCATCTGATTTTCCTGCAGATGCCCGACAATCGCGTCGGATTCAAATCCAGTCCAAGGGTGAAAAAGGCAGTCGACAAATCGGTATTTGCGATCACCGGTTTCACTGTATAGCTCCTGCACGGCCTTAAGGCGGGTGTTCCCTCCTTTATAGATCGTGAATTTTTTCGAGCCTGGTCGCTGTGTAACGGCGAGGGGTTGATTTATTCCATCCCTGGAAATCGAATCCTTGATTCGCTTGAAGTTCGGATTTCGCATTCTTCTAGGGTTCTTGTCATATGTCTCGAGGTCCGAGATTGGAATGGTCAAAAATGTTTTCGTGACAAGACTCGCCACGAAATTTGTTTCCTGCTCGAAGTCTGATACCTTTTGCGGCCGCAACCTTTGTGCGATCTGCTCGCTTGATGGTCGATTGCTCATGGTCACATGGCTCTTGCGACAGAATGCATCCTGTCAGACTCCACAGAAAAATCCGGTAGCAACTCGGTTGCGAGTGAAGTCATGCTTTCGTTTGCACTGGTCCCGAATCTCCTTTTTGTCTCGAACCGATGCACCGGAACTTGTGCGGACGCCGCATCGCGGTAAACGGTTCTGTCGGGAATGCTGGTGTTGAGCAGATTGACTTGCGGCAACTCTCCGATCAGATAACGGATCTGACGTGCCAATTGTCTTGCATCAACAGTCGGCCGTGTCCGGTAGATCAGGGCATGCATGGAAAGTGGCAGATTGATTGCGCCGTATGATTTCCTGAGACGTCCGAGAATAGGAACGATGCCACGAAAGAACTCTCTTGCAGAGAGCATGTCGGGCACAATTGGCGAAAGAAGCAAGTCACTCGAAAGAATTGCCGAATCCAATACCGCGCTTGAAGCGCCTTGCGTATCGATGATCACAAGATCATAGCTGTTCAGCTCCAGCAAGACGTTGCGCATTCGATTTCGTCCGTCCGGCTGTTTCTTTATTTCCCTGTCGCACTTGTTGTCCGGATCGTCAGATCTCACGATGTCCAGCCGGCTAACGGAGGTTTTACTGATGGAGTTGTTTATGTCAACATGGGAGAATATTCGGGTTATGCCGTAATCGGATTGAACGGTCAATGGGAAGTAGGTACTTAAGGATGGTTGGGGATCTGTATCGATCAGCAAGACTTTCCAACCACTTTCTGCAACAAAACCCCCTAAATTGGCGCAAAGGCTGGTTTTTCCGACTCCACCTTTGGTGCTACAGACTGTCATTACGTTCATAAGATTCACTCCTCGTTGTGGCCTCTGGAATGATCATCAGACGCCTGCCTTACAACTTAGGGCCAATAAATTGTTGAATTGGTTGAATTAATGACTAGATTTTCTGATGTAGAGCGTACTATTACAATTACGAAGCAAAAATTGGAGCTGTTGTTTTAACGTTGAGACCGGCACCAGAATGTGGCACTCTTTACAATTAACTTGACTGGTCACCGATAAATCCGAAAGTCGGAAAATTCTTCGGACCTTATTGAAGATTCTCTATCTGAATTGACAATTGTCGCAGTGTGACTTGAGGGCAAAATGTTCACATAACTCCAGAATCGCGTTCACATAATGTATAGGCTTTTATTTGATGTGCGTCAGCACGCCAAATAAAATCATTG